>NZ_JAUBTV010000096.1:0-25164 GCF_036705145.1 Microcoleus sp. B5-D4
GTCCCGCCCGTCCAAAAAGGACGGGCGGGACGCCCATCCCACAAACTTATGGAAGTTATTTAATTCTCATTCCTTAGATTTTAGATTTTAGATTAAAGAATTGAATAATTTGGCGTGACCTATTCCATAAGGGTTTGGATCACGGGCTTCCAGTTCCATTCTTTTTTTTAACTGGTATAAAAGTATCCTTCCCAGCAGCGCCAATACGAAAAAAAAGTTGAGATTTTGGGAAATCTCAACTTTTTTAGTGACTAACTAGCCAAGTATTCTCGGACTTGAGATTGGCGGCGGCGCAGGTGGGCAAGGGCTTGATGTTCTAGCTGCCGCACCCGTTCCCGGCTGAGATTTAGCCGTTCTCCGACTTTCGCCAGAGACATTTCTGTGCCGTCTTCCAAACCGAAGCGCAGAATTATTACATCTCGCTGCTGGGGGGTAAGTTCTGATATCAAAGTATCGAGGTCTTGCCGCAGCAATTCCGAGGTAATGTAGTTGTCGGGAGATGCCGTTTCGTCTTCTAAGAGTTCTTGCAGTTCGGTATCTTGGTTGTCTCCTACCCGCAAGTCCAAAGAAACTGGATGTCTTGCCATCAGCAGGTATTCCCGAATTTGGGAAGGGTGCAGTTCCAAGGCTGCGGCAATTTCGGCAGGGGAGGGAGACCGGCCCAACTGCTGGGTAAGTTCCCGCTGCACTTTTTTGATTTTGTTGAGTTTTTCGGTGATGTGAATTGGCAATCGAATGGTGCGGGCGTGTTGGGCGATCGCGCGGGTAATTGCTTGCCGAATCCACCAGTAGGCATAGGTAGAAAATTTGTATCCCCGCATCGGGTCAAATTTTTCGACTCCTCGTTCTAAACCAAGAGTACCTTCTTGAATTAAATCCAAGAATTCCATATTGCGTTTCTGGTATTTTTTGGCGATCGCTACTACTAGCCGCAAATTCGCTTCAATCATCTTTTGCTTAGCCCGCCGCCCTATGTGTAAGATGCGGTTCAGTTCAGGTTCGGTCAACTCCATTTCGGCAGCCCACTCTTGATCTGTCAGATCCCGCTGCCATTCTTTAGCAAGTGCTTGTTTTGCTTCGATTAATTTCATCATTTGCTGCACTTGCTTCCCGAAAACAATTTCTTCTTCTCGGGTTAGCAGGGGTACGCGACCGATCTCGTGCAGATAGGCACGAACCGTATCCGTTGAGGAGTATGGCCGGCTGCCCATGCGATCGGCTTTCACTGTTTTGTTTTTGGGGGTTGTGGTGGACATGGGTGAGTATTGCACTCCTTGTAACAACAGATAAAAAGTTGGTGATACCCTGTCCCACTTTTGCAAGTGGGATAAAGACTGCGACAAAGGGGATGTTTCCCCTCTTGTTTATCGGTGACGATCGGTAGAAGCTTTTTGTTTGGGATTACTTTTGTGCTTGATTTCCAGTAATCCCCGTCGATTTTCGGTAGCTCGCTAGCTTTAACGGCTAGTTCAAGGCGAAGTGAAGCAAGAGTTTAGTTTTCTCAATATTATTCCCAATTTTGAGGATCGTAAAGAGTAAAAACCTCTGTCTTAAGGTCAAGATTCTACATTTTTCCTTAAGGTTTTGAATTCCCTGTTAGTTTTAACTGCCACTCAACTTCAAAATACTCATGCAAACAGACTCATGCAATTCGAGGGCTTTGTTTTGCTCTCTGTTCCATCATCGCTTGAAATTTTCTCGCTGCCTAGATGGTGGGATGCGAGATAACCGAACCCGATCGCCGTATTAGATGCCAGTAACTGTTTAAAATATTTATTGACATTTTTATTTAAATATGCTAATCCAATTCTGCTACGAGTAACGACAAGGCGTATAAAGGCTGGCTGTTGCCCTGTTTGACTTTCATTGTGCTGCGAGGCTCCATCATCTCCATCATGTTTAAGCTTATGCAAATTTTGGGCAGTTAGGGATGAGGGGTGAGGGGGTGAAGGGGGAAAGCTTCTGACTGAAAGCTGGGGGCTAATTTTTTTGAGGCTCGATCGCACTTTTTCGTTTATAACTGAGGCAAAAATCCGCTATTTCTGTCATTGCCAGCGATCGCCAATTGTTCAGCAAGACTAATTTACAGTAACCTTTGCCTAAGTTCTGTAATGAATCTAGTAGTTTTCAATCTAGAACCCCAGATCCATTTTGGCAGATTCTGCCTCGGCAAATACTTGTTCATCGGGCATTTCTTGCCAGTCAATATCCCCAATTTCTCTGTAGAATTGCTCGTCATAGGGGCGAGTTTGCACGACTACGGGCATCGGTACGGCGTGCCCCAAAACTAATGCTTGCTGTTTGGAGTCGAGTTTTGCCAAAACTGAACGCAAACTTTGTCCTCCTGAAACGCCGGTGAAAATAGCATCGATGTCTTTATCATCGTTTAGCAAAGCTGTGATCCGCGTTCCGACTTGCGACATGACTTCGGCATCGATGCCGGAAGGACGCTGGTCTACAATCAGCAGGGTTACGAAGTATTTTCGCATTTCTCTGGCAATTGTACCGAAAATAGTCGATCGCACGATCGCCGGATCGAGAAAGCGGTGAGCTTCTTCAATGGTAATCACTAATGGCTGCGGGCGATCGCACGGATTTTTGCTCTGCAAAAACTTCTCCGCTTTCCGCACGTAAGCTTGGTGAATGCGGCGAGTAATCACGTTTGCCGCCAACATATACGACAGCAAATCCGAGTGAGAACCGAACTCAATTACCACATTTTTGCCGCCATCCAAACACTGCAAAACTTCAGTTACATAATTTTTCGGACAGCGTTTCCGAATGTATTTCAAATCATTCAGTCGCTCTAATTTCCGCTGCAAAGCCATAATCGAAGACTTATTTCCCCGTTTCTCTTCGCAAAACATTTGAATATCTTCGTTGGTCATTTCCAGCAACTTGTTGATCCAACCGCTTCCCAACTCATTTCGCAAAATAATCGCATTTTCGATACTAGCTTCCGACAAATTTAACTCGCGCTGCACCAGTGCGATGTCTTCCACTTCAATTTGATCGAAACTTAAAAATAACTCTTGAGCGTCGCGGACTCCCCGGCGTTTTGTCGATTCTGGATCGAGGGTATAAATCTGCATTTTATCGGGAAACAACTGCCGCAAACCTTTAACAGTGCTGAACTGTTTCCCTTCCGAAACTGCTTCCCACCCGTACTCGGAGTGCATATCAAAAATTAGATTAACAGCAGCTTGCTTGCGAATAATTCCCGATAGAAGCAAGCGCGTCAGGAAAGATTTTCCCGTTCCCGACTTGCCAAAAACGCCGTTGCTGCGTTCCACAAATCGGTCTAAATCCAAGCACACAGCAACGTCCATGTCAATCGGTTTGCCGATCGCAAAATTGCGGCGATAGGGGTCATCTTCCCAGCCAAAAACTGCCCGAAAATCACTTTCTTTGGCATCAAACACCTGGGAAAAGTGGCTGGGAATAGTTTTGACCGGCAGCAACTCAATATCCGCGCCCGTTTGTGACTCAAAAGAAGCCAAATTTCCTAACGCCAACTTGTTCTCGCGAACTGGGCCGTTTTTCCTCGGATCGAAAATTGCCTGCTGTTTTTCTCTCTCAGCAGTCAACATCAACATCGGCGACAGTTCGATCGTACCGTAGGTGCTGCTACCGGCTAGCACTGCGAGCAGAAAATCGTCGTCGGGATTGGGAGGATTCGATAAAATGCGGGCGCTAGAAGTTCCGAGAGACACGTCGGTGAGCATACAGAAAAAGTGCGATCGCACCCCCCGCACTACTAGAAATTTCCCCACCCTCATATCTTCCACCGAAACATCGGCGTGCAGTCGCACTTCTAATCCCTTGCTCAGGGAACCTTGAATAACAGAGCCTAACGGTCGATCCATTTTAGATTTTAGATTTTAGATTTTAGATTGTTCAGATAGATTTTAGATTTTAGATTGTTCAGATAAATGACTGCTTTCCTGTCAAATGTCAACTGGCCGCTGTCAACTGTCAACTGCCAACTGCCAACTGCCAAATGACTAATTACCATTCCGATTCTAGCGGCAATTCAAAAAAACTCGGACTCAGCTCTAGATCGGTCAAATCCGTTTCGCTCAAATAAGCGTCGGTCAAAAATACCCCTTTTAAACTTGCGCCTTTGAGGTTAGTACCTTTCAGGTTAGCACCTCTGAGATTAACTCGGAATAAATGAGCATCGCTCAAATCGGCCTCAGTTAAATCTGCTCCCTCCAAATTTACTCTCATCAAATCTGCTTTTCGGAGATCAGCTTCGTTTAACTTAGCGCCGCTGAGGTTAGCTTTTGTCAAGTCTACACCTCTCAAGTCGGCCCCGCTCAAGTTAGCGAACAGCAAAGTAGCTCCCGTGAAATCTGTCTCCCTCAAATCGGCATCCCTTAAATTAGCGCCGCTGAGGTCAGCCCTTGTTAAGTCTACACCCCGGAGGTCAGCAGAACTCAAGTTTACTTGGTGTAAAATTGCGCCGCTTAAATCGGCTCCTCTTAAATCAGTTCCCTCCAAGTTTGCACCTTTGAGGTAAGCTTTTTTTAAGCTAGCTCTGCTGAGGTCTACATTTTTGAGATTGACCGAAGTTAAGTTAGAAGCGCTCAAATTAGCTCCGCTTAAATCTGACCCGTTTAAGTCGGCTCCGGTTAAATTTACCCCTTGCAGCGATACATTGGGAGCAATTAAATAAGCTCCGCCCAGACTGGGGTCGATACCTTCTGAAAACAATGTTTTGTTGCTGTAAACAGCTTTCTCCAAAATCGTGCCGCTCAAACTAGCTTCCCTCAAGTCCGCTGCGCTGAGGTTGGCTCCTGCTAAGTTTGCCCGATCGAGTTTGGCACCAAATAAAATAGCTTTGTATAAGTTTGTCCGCCGCAAATCGGCTCCTTTTAAATCGGCTTCGGTCAAATCTACCATAGCCAGATTTAAGCCAGGGAGCGAAGCATTGGGAGCTAGCAAAAATGCTCCCATTGCACCCGGATCAATATCTTCGGGAAAGATAGTCCGGTTGTTGTATACGGCCTTGTCTAAAATGGCGCC
Organism: Microcoleus sp. B5-D4; assembly: GCF_036705145.1. NCBI lineage: Bacteria > Bacillati > Cyanobacteriota > Cyanophyceae > Oscillatoriales > Microcoleaceae > Microcoleus > Microcoleus sp. B5-D4. The sequence continues at coordinate 5,029 of NZ_JAUBTV010000096.1, forward strand.
GCTCAACTGAGAACCGCGTAAATCCGCCCCGCTAAGGTTGGCTCTGGTTAAGTTGGCTTCGTGGAGATTTGCTCCTACTAAATTAGCTTTGATCAAACTTGCTTGTTTAAGGTTTGCGCCGGTGAGTTCGGCTCCTACCAGAGTAGCTTCTCGGAGGACAGCACCAGTCAAATCGGCTCTAGTGAGGTTAGCTAAATTAAGAAATGATTCAGCTAAATCCGCCCCGCTGAGATTAGCACCGCTGAGGTCGGCTTCAATCAGGTCTGCATACCTGAGCATAGCGCCGCTGAGGTTGGTTTCTCGGAGATCCGTGCCTCGGAGGTTGGCTCCCCGGAGTTCCGCACCGCCAAGGTTGGTGCCTTTAAGTGCTTGTCCTCTGAGGTCGAGTCGGTGCAGAAAGTCACCAACGTTCATTTCCATGTCAAATTCACCCTCTCTATTCCGATACTTTTTTCCTAACCTTTGAAATCAAGTTAGATATTCTGAAAGTACCTTGGCTGAGTTCTGGTCAAAACCATTGTAATCATCAATAGCCACAACTGGCGCATCTGGCGGATAGTGTTCTGGAATATCGTCAATGGCTACCCAAGGTGAGTTTTCTGCTTGATTTTGTCGAAGATACTCAAGAACTTCCTGGTGTCGTAAATATTTGTGTTGATGAATATTTTTGGGGTTGAGAAAAGGGGTGAATCCGATAATACGGAGAGCGATATCTGGTGAAAATAATGGCGGGATTACCTCGAAGGGGAATATTTCACGCCAGGATGATGAAATTACTACTCGCGCATGATAGATAGGAACGAAGGACATTTTCAAAGTGATTAAGGCAAACTGAATTAAATTTCATTATATCTGTTTGCAAACTCGAGCCATTTCTTCTGTCAGGAATAAGTACACCATCAATGTCTAAAAAAATTAACATTAACTAAAAGTCCTAGTGAATAATTTAATGAGTATTAATACTGCTTAATAATATAAATGTGCAGCGACGATTCTCTCTCAAGTGTTCGCTACATCGACTTGTTAGACTGCAATCAACATTGTTATTCACTGTTTTTATTGGTAGGTGCTTTCTGACGAAAGGAAGATGCTGGTATCAACAAGTATTATTCTGAAATTCACAGTTTTTCTTGGCTTCTGCCTTCCCCCCTGCTGGGGTAGGGGGGTTGGCTTCTACCTTCTGCCTTCAGGCAAGAGGAGCAAAACTGTAGATTTTTTGAGGTTCGAGCCGATCGCAAATTTCGACTAATTCCGACAACAGGAATGTCTCGCGATCGAGCTGGACTTGCAGGGTTTTGAGCGGATCTCCACCGGAGGAAACCATGAACTCTAATGTTTGCAAATTCGGCTCAGTGCTTATTTGGCCGAGAATTTGACCGATCGCCCTGACGTAAGGATGGTTTGGATCTTTGTACCAATCGGGGGCTGCGAGTCCGGCTTGATCGAAGCCTAGGTGAACGATGAGGGAGCCTTCTCCGAAAAGGGCTATTCCCACCGGCCGCGCTTCTTCTTGCAGCAGCAAGTGCTGGCTAGCCGCCAAATGCCGCAGTTTTTCGAGGTGTTCGTACCGATTTTGAATGGCAGAATCTTCCTCTTTTCCTTCTGCTTTCTGGCTTCTAGCTTCTTCCTTCGTTTCGTTCCACTGAATCGCCACTGTTACTAAATAAGTTTGCAGTAACATATGACCGAGTTTTTCGGCTTTTGTTGCCAGATAGATCGAGTTGTAATCTGTGGCTTCAATCAGTAAGGGGACGCGATCGGCTACTTCAATCCCGTAACCTTTCAAACCCGCAATTTTGCGCGGGTTGTTGGTAATCAACCGAATTTTTTTAACTCCCAAATCGTTGAGCATTTGTGCTCCGACGCCGTAGTTCCGCAAGTCGGCGGGAAATCCCAACCGTTCGTTGGCTTCTACCGTATCCAATCCCAAATCTTGCAGCGAGTAAGCTTTTAGTTTATTTACCAATCCAATACCCCGACCTTCTTGGCGCAAGTAAACGATGACGCCAGAACCGACATTTTCGATCATTTTCAGTGCCGCTTGCAGTTGCATCCGGCAGTCGCAGCGCAGGGAACCCAAAGCATCGCCCGTCAGGCATTCGGAATGCACCCGCACCATCACGGGTTTGTCTTTAAATTCTGCCGGGTCGCCCTTGACAATAGCAACGTGTTCTGAATTATCTTGGGTGTCGCGGTAGGCGTAAATCATAAAATCGCCGAATTGAGTGGGCAATTTGGCGACGGTTTCGCGGCGGACAAATCGATCGTGCTTGAGTCGGTAGCTAATTAAGTCGGCAATACTGATTATTTTGAGGTTGTGGAGTTTGGCGTACTCGATTAATTCGGGCAACCTCGCCATCGAACCATCGGGGTTTTGAATTTCGCAGATCACGCCGCTGGGATACAGCCCTGCGAGTCTGGCGAGGTCAACCGAGGCCTCGGTGTGGCCGGCGCGTTTGAGGACGCCACCGTCGATCGCCCGCAGGGGAAAAATGTGACCGGGACGGCGCAAGTCTTGAGGTTTGGTGTCCGGGTGGATGGCTACTTGGATGGTGCGTGCCCGGTCTTCGGCGGAGATGCCGGTACTGACGCCGTTGACTGCATCGATGCTGACGGTGAAGGCGGTTTGGTTGTTGTCGGTGTTTTTGCTGACCATCAGGGGCAGTTCCAGGCGATCGAGCCTTTCGCCACTCAAGGCCAGACAAATCAAACCCCGCGCGTTCACGGCCATGAAATTGATGTTGTCGGGGGTGGCGAATTGGGCGGCACAAATCACATCGCCTTCGTTTTCGCGATTTTCGTCATCGACTACTACCAGGGGGCGACCTGCTTTGAGGTCTGCGAGGGCGCTGTCAATTGAGTCAAATTGAAAGGATTGAGTTGAGGTGTTGTTATTTGGCACTGAGGAGTTCAATCTATAAACAGTAATGTTATGGAAATAGAATCTATTTGTGATTGTAACCTTTTGTTTCCGACAGGGGCATTCCGCGATCGAGATGAGTTTGACAATATTTCTGAGCTCACTTACTATAATTATTGCATCTTGTCAACAAAATTTCTCCCCAATATTTCATGAGCTTGACTGAGATCGCGAATATTTTAGGTAAACCGTACTTCCAAGCTCATAATTTCCTAATTTACAACCTGGATTGTTTGGAAGCATTGAAGTTGCTACCCGATCAATTTGTAGATTTAATACCACTTTAATGTGAAGTTGCACATATCTCGATCCCCCTCGCATACCCCCTACTCCCCCTGGTTATTGGGGGAATTTGAGCGGAATCTTGTCCCCCCCTTATTAAGGGGGGCTAGGGGGGATCTGATTCTATGCAGCCTCATAAAAAATTGGTATAACCGTTACCAGCCCGCCTTATAACATCGGCAAAGAGTACGAAAAATCCTTGGTGTTAGATGAGTATTTAAACTGGTGCGAGCAGTGGATAGCGGAGGTTTACCGGTTAACACTCGATCGAGGAGCGTTTTGGCTGAATTTAGGTTATTTGTCAATTCGCGATCGGGCAAAAGCAATTCCGATTTCCTATCTGCTTTGGGACAAAGTGCCTTTTTATCTGATTCAAGAAGTTGTCTGGAATTACGGCGCGGGAGTTGCGGGCAGCAAGTTCTTTTCACCCCGCAATGAAAAGTTTCTCTGGTAGGTAAAAAATCCTGATAAGTATACATTTAATTTGGATAAAGAGCTATTCTGGATTTGTGGTGGAAACGGTAGTCTCGCTCACGCAGGCTTTCCGGGCTGTACCACGGGAAGTTTTATTTTTATTATCACCTAAAACTCAGGAGAGCCGTCTAGCTTGTTGAAAAATTATCCTATCATTCCTGTGTCTTATGAGTAACCACGCCCGCGTCAAAACAATTCTGATTCTGGCAGCTAATCCCAAAAATACGGCTCCGTTGCGATTGGATCAAGAAATCAGGGAAATTGACGAAGGATTGCGACGGGCAAACAAACGAGAACTGTATAAATTAGAACAAAAATGGGCGGTGCGTTCCCGTGACTTTTACCGGGCTATCTTAGATTATCAACCGAATATTGTTCACTTTTGCGGACATGGTGCGGGAGAAGATGGAATTGTCCTAGAAGATGATACTGGAAAAATGGCGCTAGTGCAGACAAATGCCCTCGCCAGTATGTTTAAATTATTTGCCAAAAAAGGGGTAGAGTGCGTAATTCTCAATGCTTGTTATTCGGAAGTACAAGCTGATGCAATTAGCCAATACGTTAATTATGTAGTTGGCATGAATAGAGCCGTGGGTGATAAAGCAGCCGTCGCCTTTGCGGTGGCATTTTATGATGGGATTGCCGCAGGATATGAAATTGAAGAAGCCTACGATTTAGGGCGATCGCAGATGATGAGTTTCCTAGAGCATGAAACTCCGGTTTTTAAGAAAAATAACTTAAGAGATGCTCCGCTTGATGACGGTATAATTGCTTTTGAAGATGTGATTCCGCCTAACCCTTACCAAGGATTGTCTGCATTTAAAGAAGAAGATGCAGACTTCTTTTTCGGGCAAGAAAAATTTGTAAATAAGTTAGTAGAAGTCACTCAGACACAACCCTTAGTAGCTGTCGTTGGGCCAAGTGGAAGTGGTAAATCTTCTGTGGTGTATGCCGGCTTAATTCCCAAATTGCGAAAAGAAGGAATTTGGTTAATTGAATCATTTCGTCCCGGAAAAGAACCGTTTTTGCCTTTGGCTTCTGCCTTAGTGCGGCAATTAGAACCAGAAGCGGGTGAAACTCAAAAATTGCGGGAAGCGGTAGGATTAGCCGACGACTTACAAAATGGGAGAATCACTTTACCACAAGTTGTATCTCGCATTTTAGAGCGTAACCCTGGTAAACGATTGTTGTTAGTTGCAGACCAATTTGAGGAACTGTACACCCTTTGTCAAGTAAAGGAAGAACAGGAACGTTTTGCTAATGAGTTGCTAACGGCGATTGCTCAAAAAAATATTACATTAGTTTTGACGTTACGCGCTGACTTTTACGGTTATGTGCTTTCCTATCGTCCGTTTCGCGATGCCTTGCAAGAGTATACACCGCAATTACTCAGTTCCATGAAGCGAGAGGAATTACAGGCAGCAATTGAATTACCTGCTCAAAAATTGGCAGTCCAATTAGAACCGCAATTAACCCAACGCATTCTTGATGATGTGGGGCAAGAACCTGGGAATTTGCCCTTATTAGAATTTGCTCTAACTCGTTTGTGGGAAAAGCAAATCAACCGAGAGTTAACTCACCAAGCTTATGAAGAAATTGGCGGGGTGAAAAAAGCAATTGCTAATCATGCAGAACAGGTTTATCAAAAACTGAATGAAACAGAGAAAAAGCAGGCGCAGCGAATTTTTGTGCAATTAGTGCGTCCGGGGGAAGGAACGGAAGATACTAGGCGCGTTGCTACCCGTGCGGAAGTGGGGGAAGATAATTGGAATTTGGTCAGTTATTTGGCGGGATATCAAGCGCGTTTGGTAGTGACGGGACGGCAGGAACCGGAAGATACAGTAGAAGTCGTACATGAAGCATTAATTCGAGAATGGGGAACTTTGCGCGAGTGGATGAATGCTAACCGTCAGTTTCGCACTTGGCAAGAACGGTTGAAGGTGGCATTACGGGAGTGGAAAAATAACAACCATGACTCTGGAGGGTTGTTGCGTGGTGCGTCGTTGACTGTGGCAGAAGATTGGTTGCGTAAACGCTCAGATGAAATGACGCAGGAGGAAGGAGATTTTATTCAGCTTAGCGTTAAAGAACGGGATACAGAGAGACAGGAACGGGAACGTGGACAGCGACTCGCTGTTTTGGGTCTTACTGGTGGCTTTATAGTTGCTTCTAGTTTAGCAGGTTTGAGTTGGTGGCAATGGCAGCAATCAGCAATAGCTCAGATTGAGACTCTTACTCAATCTTCAGACCTTTTCTTAACATCTAAAAATCAACCTTTTGATGCGCTAATAGCTAGCTTAAAAGCAGAGAAACTTCTAAAACGAAGGGTTTGGGTAGACGCTAATACCCGAATTAAAATTGCAAGTTCCTTACAGCAGGCTATTTCTAGTGTTAGAGAATACAACCGCCTAGATGGGCATAAGGAAAGGGTTAGCAGCCTAATTACCAGTCCTGATGGGCGACTGCTAGTTTCTGCGAGTCACGACCAGACCATCAAGTTTTGGGATGTTGCTACAGGGAAACTACTCAACACAATTACTGAACCTAATTTGAGGGGAGTAAGCCTAAGTTTCAGTCCCGATAGTAAGACTTTAGTTTCTATTGATTATGATGGTAGAGTCAGATTTTGGGATATTGCTACAGGTAAATTTATCAAAAAAAACATTAGCTGTGGAAAAAGAATATGGGCTGCAAGTTTCAGCCCCGATGGCAAAACTTTAGCTGTTGACAATGAAAGCAATTCAATCAAACTCTGTGATGTAAATACAGGTAAATTACTTCACACACTCATTGGACATAATGATGTTATTTCGGATCTACGTTTCAAACCAGGTGGGCGACAGCTAGCTTCTGCTAGTCAAGACAAAACCATTAAACTCTGGGATGTTACCACCGGCAAACTAATCAATACCATTGCTGAACATAAAAAATCTGTCAGAGCAATTAATTTTAGTCCCGATGGTAAGACTCTAGCCTCTGCAAGTCAAGACGAAACTATCAAACTCTGGGATGTCACCAAAAGCAAACCAGTCAACATACGCACATGGCCTAGCAGTGGAATTGCAATAAAACTTAGTTTCACTCCTGATGGCAAAACTTTAGCTTCTAATGGTGAGAACAATAGCATCAAACTTTGGGATGTCTCTACAGGCAAACCAGTGCAAACCTTTATAGGGCATAGTACCTTACCCACAGAACTTAATTTCACCTCTGATAGCAAGACTTTAGCTTCTGCTGGTGGCGATATGACCATTAGATTGTGGGATGTGGGCAAAAATAAACGCCTTAATATCATCACTGGTCATAATAAAGAGATTACAAGCATAAGTTTTAGTCCTGATGGGCGACAGCTAGTTTCTGCTAGTGAAGATAAAACCATCAAACTCTGGGAGGTTGCCACAAGTAAATTACTTAATACCTTCACTGGTCATAATAAAGAGATTACAAGCATAAGTTTCAGTCCTGATGGGCAAAAGCTAGCTTCTGGTAGTAAAGATAAAACCATAAAACTCTGGAATGTTAAAACTGGGAAAGTAATTAACACCTTCAGGGGGCATGGTGGAGGAGTCTTGAGTGTAAGTTTTAGTCCCAATGGTCAACAACTAGCTTCTGGCAATTCTGACAAAAACGTTGAACTTTGGGATGTCAGTACAGGTAAAATTCTTAACACTTTTAAAGGGCAGTATATGCGGGGAATAAGAAGTGTAAGTTTTAGCCCCAATGGGCGACTGCTAGCTTCTGGTAGTTGGAGTTCTGAGATCAATCTCTGGGATATTTCTACAGGTAAATTATTTAATAAATTATCGGGTAATGGTTCAGTCGCAAGCGTAAATTTTAGTCCCAATGGGCGACAGCTAGTTTCTGGTGATGTTTCCAATATCAAGCTGTGGGATACCACAACAGGTGAAGTATTGGACACCTTTTTTGGGCATACACGTTTCATTTGGAGCGCAAATTTCAGCCCGGATGGGAAAACTTTAGTTTCTGCTGGTGAAGATAAGACTATCAAATTGTGGGATGTGGCTACAGGTAAACTGCTTAACACCCTAACTGGTCATCAGGAGGAAGTCAAAACTGTAAGCTTTAGCCCCAATGGCAAGCTTTTAGCTTCTGCTGGCAAAGATAAAACAATAATTTTGTGGAATTTGGATTTGGATGATTTACGCAAGGGCGGTTGTAATTGGGTGCGTCCTTATTTACAGAACAATCCTAATGTCAGTGATAGTGACCGACACCTGTGTGATGGTATTCCCACAAATCAATAGGCTTTTGCCAGAAAGTTGGTTTAGAATAACAAGTTAATCTCAAAAACTGCATAAAAACTCCCACCTCAACCTCATATAAAAATCAAACCTTTCTAAAACCCCTTACCCACCATCAACCATGACTAACCAAACCCCCAACTTCTACGCCCTCCTCATCGGTGTCAATTTCTACTTCCCCCATCGCTTACCAGAAGGAAACTACTACAAAAACTTGCGGGGATGTGTTCAAGATATTAACCACGTCGAAACTTATTTAAAAGACACCTTCAATCTCACCTCCGACCAAATCATTAAACTCACCGCTACAGCTTCCGACAATCCCAACCAACCCCAAGAACCCCCGGAACTTTTACCCACTTATGAAAATATTGTTGCTAAATTCAAAGAAATAACAGCCAAAGCCCAACCGCAAGATCAAGTCTATATTCACTACTCTGGCCACGGGGGACGGGCGAAAACTATTTTTGAAAGCCTCAAGGGTTTTGGGGGTTTAGATGAAGCCTTAGTTCCGACAGATATTGGTCAACCAAATTCCCGCTATTTGCGCGATATAGAATTTGCTAAATTGCTGGAAGAAATGGTGGAAAAAGAGTTGGTTGTCACCCTCGTACTCGATAGCTGTCATTCCGGTGGTGCAACGAGAGAAATGAGCGGAGATGACCGGATTCGCGGGGAAGGGTTTATTGACACGACTCCTCGACCTACGGATAGTTTAGTCGCCCCGCTTCAGGAATTAGCCCAAAATTGGCAAACTGCAACAGAAAATAGCCGCAATATTACCGTTGTGAATGGTTTGTTACCCGAACCCAAAGGTTATACCTTAATCGCTGCTTGCCGGGATCATGAATTTGCTTATGAAAAGGTTTTTGAAGGGACGGAACGCAACGGCGCTTTGACTTATTTTTTATTAAAAGCTTTGCGGCAATACGGGACAGAAATTTCTGTAGAGGCTCTGTCCGCTAAAATTTCTAATCAAGTTCACAATGAATTTGTAGGACAAACACCCATGTTGATGGGAGAGACCGATCGCACTTTTTTTGGTGGTCAATCTGTCTCCTTCACCTCTGGCGCATCCCCTATGCGTAGTGTACCCGTAACTCGCACTGTTCGCACTGTGCCAGTGATGCAAGTAGATATTCCCAAAAACCAAGTTAAATTGCAAATCGGTGAAGCTAGCAGTATTAAAGAAGGAGCAGAATTCGAGATTTTTAAATTCAGAACGATGGATTTTCAAGACAGGGACAACCTTATTGCAAAGGTTAAAGTAGTAGAATTGGGAGCGTCGGATTGTTGGGCAGAAGTAACAGAGATACCTGGTTACAGAGGGAATAATAAAGTAGCGGAAGGAATGATTGAAATAGGTTCACCTGCTGTCTATTTAACCCCAGGGTTGAAACAAATTCGCAAAGTGCAGGTTATTTTGCCTGACCCGCTACCGCAATTTTCGCGTGTAAATGTAGCATTTATTCCAGATATCCTCAAGCAAACAAAAGTGTCAGGTCATCGCTGGATAGAATTTTGTTCAGAGGAAGACAAAAATGAAAATATAGATTATTTTGTTTCTCTTACTTCAAAAGGAGAATATGTAATTTTAGATGCGAATAAGGAGCTAATCAAAAATTCTCTTTTTCCGATTAAAGTCGATGAGCCAGAAGCCACTACAAAGCTAATTAATCGATTAATCCATATTGCCAGATATGAGAGTATTTTAGATTTGGATAACGAGGATGCTTTTGCTCGCTTAAATGGTCAACTTAAGGTTGAAGTGGTTAAATCAGTCAAACGGCAACCTGTAGTTTTGAATGCTGATGGTAAAGTTCCTGTATTGGAAGAAAAGGAAAAAGGTGTTGACTTAATCATTCGCAATGAATCTAATCGAACTTTAAATATTACTGCCTTGAACCTTGATGCGGATTTTAGTATTTCAAAATTCTATCCCGAAGGTGTCCCTTATGAGGTGGTAGAACCCGGACAAAATATAAGAAGAGAACTCAAACTATCATTACCACAAAATTATGAGGAAGCGGCAAATATTATTAAAGTATTTGCGACGGTGGATGGTACGAATTTTCAGTTTTTGGAATTGCCACCGTTAGACCAATCTCGGAAAGGATTTGGGGATAAAAAACCGACCAATGCGTTGGAACAATTATTGGCGGCGGTTGTGGATGAAGATAACCCTCAGCGAAAGATTACGGTTGTGATTGATTCTAGTGAGGAATGGACGACGGAAAAGGTGGAAGTGGTGGTGAAAAAGAGTGTGGTTTGATTTAGATAATTTTTTAAGAATGCTCCCAAAGCCTATATCCATCTGCGACCATTTGTGTTTATCTGCGGTTGTAAGTCAAAAACTTGTTATTCCTGGAAAAGATTAGCCTAATCCTAATCTCAATCCTTTTTCAACATAAAAAGTTACACAGGACTTATACCAATTTAATGTGAACTTGCACATATCTCGATCCCCCTAAATCCCCCTGGTTGTAGGGGAGTAGGGGTTGACTTTGAGAAGAATCTTGTCCCCCCCTTATTAAGGGGGGCTAGGGGGGATCGGATTCTATGCAACCTCATAAAAAATTGGTATTACGCAACTGGCACATGGTGATGAGTCCGATCGCCCGCAGGGGAAAAATGTGACCGAGACGGCGCAAGTCTTGAGGTTTGGTGTCCGGGTGAATGGCTACTTGGATGGTGCGGGCGCGGTCTTCGACCGAGATGCCGGTACTGACGCCGTTGACTGCATCAATGCTTATGGTTGCAGTGGATAGCGGAGGTTTACCGGGTAACGATCGATCGAGGAGAATTTTGGCTGAATTTAGGTTATTTGTCAATTCGCGATCAGGCAAAAGCAATTCCGAACTAAGGATGAAATTTCTAGTTTTAAGAACTCCTAGACCCGCCAGTGAAGGCTTTTAACTCAATAGCATCGTGACTGCAAAACACGCGCACATCTTTACTATGCTGCACCGATAATTCGTGCAGCCGACCTTGATTGAGCAACCTAGCCTTGCGATCGACCTCCATCATCCATTGGTAGGCGCGCAGACCGGGCGTGCAGCGTCGGTTAGCGGCATCCATCTCGTGTCGGTAGAAATAGGCATCGCCTGCGTGCAGAAGCCACCCATCGGGTGTATCAATGGCAATGCCAGCATGACCGCGCGTGTGCCCCACCAACGGGATTAGCAAAATCTCCGGCGGCAACCCGTCGAGGTCGCGGACAGCTTCAAAACCAAACCAAGGTTCGCCACCCGCCGAATAGTATTTCCAGCGTTTGACTTCATCCCACTGCCCCGGACGATAGCGCCTTTTTGTGATGAAACCGTGCCGATCGTGTGCGGCATCTATTTCAGCCTGCATGACATGTACCGTGGCTTCAGGGAAATCCTCTAGACCACCGGCATGATCGAAATCGAGGTGGGTGAGCACAATATGGCGCACATCGCTTGGTGAAAATCCGAGCTGTTCAATTTGATGGATGGCCGTGTACTTGCGATCGAACTGGATGTTATTAAAATAAACGAAAAACTGGCTGAGCCGGGAGTAAGGGGACTGGATATCCCGCAATCCGAAGCCGGTATCAATCAGAACAAGTCCCTGATTCGTTTCAACAAGCAGACAGTGGCAGACGAGGTTAGCCGTCAAACCGCGACTAAAGCCATCGAAAAGCGCCCCTCCAATGGGACACATACAGCCACAATTGAGATGATGAATTCGCATAAATGTCCTGTACTAAATTACTTAGGCGGGAACCATTTATTCCTCAGTTCGCATCCAATGCCGATGCTGCATAATGCCATCGATGAACGCCTGAGAAAACTTCGCTAAATCGCCACTACTGGGAGAAGTAAACACGCTTTTATCGGCTGCAATTTTGCCATTATCTGCGATATTTACTTTCTTTAAATCTGCACTTAAGAATAGTAAAACGGGCGGAAATTATTGGTTAGCAGAGCCCGGTTCAGTAAGTTTACTGTGCAGTTCGGCATTGACGGTATCAGGCAAAACTTTGCTGGCGCTGGCGAGAATCTTTGTCTTGAGTGAACCTGCAATGATGTTGTCCTTACCGGCCATCAAGGCTTCAAATCCCTGCTTGGCAACCTCGGCTGGATCATCTTTCTTGTCGGCGCCCGCCTTGGTGTCGTCCATTCCCGCCCGATGGAAGAAGTTAGTATCGGTTGGGCCGGGCATGAGCGAGGTGACAGTTACACCTGTATCTTTTAACTCATTGCGGAGTCCTTCGGAAAACGAGTGGATAAAGGCTTTGGATGCTGCATAGACTGCCTCGAATGGCCCCGGCATTAGGGCGGCAATGGAGGAAGTGAATAGAATCCGTCCCTGGCCTCGATCGACCATATCCTTGACTACCCGTTTAGCGAGATGTACGGATGACACGACGTTGAGGTTAATCAGATTTAGTTCGTCCTTCAAGTCTGTCTCGCGGGCAAAGTCGCCACCGACGCCGACACCGGCATTAATTGCGATCGCATCCACTGGCCGATTAGTCGCTTTTATCTGGTTGTAGAGCGTCTCAACACCGTCGTAGGTAGCGAGGTCTGCCTGCACTGTCTCGACTTGGGCACCGAGCCCCTCAAAGGCTTGAGCCGCTTCTTTAATGCTCGCTCCGGTGGCGGTGACTAGGAGATCGAATCCGTTTTGAGCGAACTGTTTGGCGAGTTCGTAACCGATACCGTTAGAGGCACCTGTCACGACAGCCAAGGGCCGGGTCAACGAACTGTTTATAACCATCTAAAATCCTCTGTAACTGGTTCACGCTCGTTTGTTTAGGCTTGCTTCTCTGTGTACCCGACAATCTTTGTCCACTGTGGGCTTTCAACTTTTACAATGCTAGGGAGGTAGGAGTGCGATCGCATCTTTCCCAGGACATAAGCTTTTAGGCGTTTAAAGACGGTATAACCGAAAACCAACTTCATGTAATTAGTGTAAAAATGCCTGCATAGAATCAACTCAGAGAAAGAGCAAATAGAGAAATTACAGAAAGCCTTAAAAAACGCATAGAATGGGAATTTTATATCAAAAATTATGATTTTATTACTGACTGATGCAATAAACTATAGCAATCCTAAATTATTTGCATAATTATTTAGGATTGCTATATATGTAGAAAATGCGCGTAGATATGACTAATAACTCTTTTGATAATTATTGGGGAGCCGCCATTATCGGGCGCTAAATCGGATGCGATGAGAGACGGGAGATGGAAGAGGGGAAATTGACTCGGAAGATTAATCCTGGGCTAAAAACATTTATCTCTGGTGGAACGGGCAGGAGGCTTGCCCAGGGATAACAGTGGCTGATGTCAGTTATAACTGAGATCTTGCACCATTCTCAATTAGCCTTTTAGGAACAGGCTTTTCGGCCTGTTCCACAAGAAAATTTATCTTTTGTGGAACGGGCCGGAGAGCCCGTTTTTGAGAATGGTGCAAGATGTAAGTTATAACTGAATCTCAGGCACTGTTCTCAATCAGACCCAATCAACCTGGTAACAGCGACGAAAAATTTCAGATACCAGGTCGATCGCGCAGCAAGAAACCAAGCGGAGGACGCCAAGAGTGTAAGATGTCAGTTATCACGAATAGTTTCTGTTGGCGATTGCCCGACGGCACCGAAAATTGAAAATCTATGACAGCCAATTGCTGATTCTGCTGGCTTCATGTTATAGTGGTTTTCCAAGAATTAAATTCGGTTGCGTAGTTTGTTGGTGTTTATTTACAAGCGTCTCTCCGAATCTAAGTCTCTGCACCCTAATGATTCTGGAGATTTTATGTCGATTTACGTGGGTAATCTTTCATATGAGGTAACATCAGACGACCTCAACGAAGTATTTGCCGAGTACGGTACTGTAAGCCGCGTCCAAGTGCCAATGGACCGGGAAACAGGCAGGATGCGGGGTTTTGCTTTTGTGGAAATGGCAAGCGAGGCAGAAGAAGCAGCAGCCATCGCAGCTTTAGACGGTGCTGAGTGGATGGGCCGTGACTTGAAAGTCAACAAAGCCAAACCTCGCGAAGACAACAAACGCCCGGGTGGCGGCGGCTGGGGCGACAAAGATCGCTCTTCACGCGGACGCTACTAAACTTTGACACTGAAAATTTGAGTTTTGGTAGTTGACGGCAGGTGCGAATGCTGCTTTTTTTTCGGGTTGTTCGATCGACCTATCAAATAAAACTCCCAAACCTCTCGCATCAGTTTTGCCCCCTCCTTCGAGGGGGCTTTGTTTTTGGCGCCAAATCCCGCGAGGTACGTCTGCAGTGCAGTTCCCACTCTAGTTCGTGATTCGATACCCTCTCAACTGCTTTTTTTAAGAGGCTGTCGGGATTTCCCGGCTCGACTCCTGTAAACTATCAAACTACAATTAAGCAGCAAGAAAAGTTAGAATAACGGCAAAACTGAATATTGCCCAAAACAGCAAAACTATCTTTACCGAAGATTAGTAGAGAAAACCAGCCGAATATCAGCCAATATCTTGATTTTGCCTCAATAAAGATGTCCAAGGTCTACAGCACGGCGGAACTCATTAAAATCCTCGAAGAAGAGCGCCAAGCCTGCTTGCATGGGCGGCGTCTCAATTTGACTGAAACTCCTGCTACAGGCAACCCCGTGATTGACCGCTTTCTCAAATCTGAGGGAGTTCAGAAGTTCACTGCTTATCAAAATTTTAAGGCTGCCGTGCACGAATACCAGCGGGAACATCAAGTTTCTGGGATTGTCTGGCGGGAAATCGCGGTTAAAGGCAATACTCTACGCTATCCGGCAGTGGATGACGAATTAATAGCTCTACCGATTGATTTGATTACGCTGAAGGCAGCTAAGATTGCTATGTTGGAATTCTGGCAGCAGGTAACTGCCGGGATGGATTTGTATTTAAGCATTAACAGCGGGAAGGATTTTCGATCTATCGAGCCGGTTGATGTAGAGGCTATAGCCCAGCGCACAGAATGGGCCAGTCTCTCGAAGTGGGAAAAGTTGGATTTTCTAGAAATTTTGTTGCAGTTGGGCTGGGGGAAGCCGGAGGAAGCTTATTATAAGCGGGGATGGCCGACCTCGGGCAGTGAGTACATTCACGCCGTCAAACCCGGACAGCGGCCGATTTGTTAATTATTGACACTCCTCGACTATCAGGTACGAGGATTCTTTCTTCGCAGGGATTCCGACGAATTTACCCTCAGAAAGCATCTTGACCGTATGCCCTACGGCTGCAAGTCCTCGAATAAGAACTACTTGTGCGGCTGCAACATCTCGGTCTGTTGTATAGCCACAATTGGAACATGAATGAATACGCTCTGACAGTTCTTTCTTGCCTGTCTCCAAACCACAACTAGGACAAATTTGGCTGGTTTTACGAGCATCTACCTTTTGAAAATACACACCGTATTTAAAACAGGTTTGCTCTAAAATCGCAAAAAACTGTCCCCAGCTTGCATCCAAGCAATGTTTTCCTAGCATAGCTTTAGACAAACCAACCAGGTTCAAGTCCTCGACAAAAACCATCCCCACGTCTTTGCAGAGTTGGTGAGACAATTTCCAGTGCCAATCTTTTCTACAGTTAGCGACGTACTCATGCAATTTGGCAACTTTCTTCTGGGCTTTTTTCCAATTATTTGAGCCTAACTTTTTCCTACTGACACGTTTTTGCAGCAATTTAAGCTTGCACTCTGCATCAGCAAAAAACTTTTGGCGTTTAACTAAAAGACCATTGGAAGTTGCTATGAAGTTAGTTAATCCAACATCAACGCCTAACGCTTCACCGTGTGGCATAACTGACGGTACGGAAACATCCCATTGCAGGGTTAGCATCACGTACCAACCACTTGCCTTGCGAACTATTCTCGCTTGCTTAATATTTGCGCCATCAGGGATAGGACGCGATTGATGAAATTTAACGAACCCAATCTTAGGGAGTTTTAGTACCCCGTTGTTGACAGGATTGACACCCAGTTGCGGAAAAACAAAAGATCGCATTGCTCCCGCTTTTTTGAAACGAGGGAAACCGTGCTTTTGCTCCCACATACTCACGAACGCTTTTTCAAGCCTTCTCAAGGTTTGCTGTAGAACGTGTACGGCGACGGCACACAAAGCAGGTATGTTTGCCCTAGCTGCGGTTAAGCTTTTGCACTGACTGGCATAAGTTGGGCGCTTTGTTTCTGCCCGAATGATGAACTCAGAACGGATAGAACAAGCGTTAACTTGGCAACTGCGAGACTGAAACCAATGCTTGCGCTCTGCTAGCGCGTAGTTATAGACGCAGCGACACTGTTCCAGCCAATCTTCAAAGAAGGCTACTTGTGCTGCGGTTGGTTTCAATTTGAACTCGTAAGTTAAGTTAAACATTTTTTCTATCCTCCTGCCCTAATTATAGTGTCGTGACTAAGGGCTAACTCGATTATTCACAAGTCTTAATTAAAGTCGCCCTATAAGGGCGAGGCTTGCACCCAGATCCTTGGTCAGTAGTCAGTAGTTACTGATTATTGGGAGATATTCAAAACAAATAACAAATAACAATTGGCAATTGGCAATTGCCAACTGCCAACTGCCAACTGCCAACGGTCAACGGTCAACTGTCAACTGACATCTGACAAAGCATCAAGCCAAACCACTGATTTGGATCTGTCCAAACCTGCACTGGCATTAAACCCCGCTGCGAAAGTTCTTTTTTTACCGTATTGAGATTAAACTTGCGCGATATTTCGCTGCGGATAGTTTCTCCCGCTGCAAATTCAACCGTTAAATTGAGAGAACGCAAGTGCACTGTTTGCGCTTTTTTACTTTTCAAGTGCATTTCAATTTGACATTCCTCTTGATTGTAAAAAGCCCAATGCTCGAACTGTGCTAAATCAAAATTTCCCTCATATTTTCGATTTAAATGTCGCAGCATATTCAAGTTGAATGCTGCCGTTACTCCTTGACTGTCATCGTATGCAGGCTCTAAAATATCCTTAGATTTGTCCAAGTCAATACCCAGCAAAAAATACTCTCCCGGCTGCAGTGCACCGACAATTTGCGAGAAGAATAAATCGCATTCTTGAGCGTTGAGATTGCCCAGGGTACTGCCGAGAAAACAAATCATTCGGGTTGGCAACGGCGACGGTGCAATTTTAGCTAAGGCTAATTCGTAAGTGCTGACAAGTCCGTGAATCTGGAGCGACGGATAATCGGCCAACAGTTGACAAGCGCTGCTTTCTAAGATAGTAGGACTGATGTCGATCGGCAAATAGTGCAGCGGATATTCCCGTTGACTGTAAGCATCGAGGAGAATCCGAGTTTTGGTAGAACTGCCGCTGCCGAGTTCGACGATTTCGCAGGGGCCAGTTAAATTGGCGATCGCCCCCGCGCACCCCTGCAAAATTGCCGTCTCAGTGCGTGTCAGGTAGTATTCCGGCAACTGGCAAATCAACTCAAACAGCTTCGAGCCCCGATCGTCGTAGAAATACTTTGGAGGCAGGGATTTGGGGGTTTGAGTCAACCAGCTAACTGCATCGCTGCCAGCATTGATTTCTGCGGGTGTCGGCGCCGCAGCGCTCACCAGCCGCTCTAAGTGCAGCCGATTTTCTTTGGTTGAGGCTGAGTTTGCCGTGTCGGACAGTCTTGGGGATTTCATAAAGTAATTTTTAGATGCACATATGGGTATACCACGCAGTCGCGTTGCCAAATATCGCGATCAAGTGAGTTTTTTCATGTCGCTCTCGGTTCTGTATTATCTCACCAGATGGATCTCGCATCCACAATTAAAACTTAAATAAAACTTAAAAATTATCAACTAAAATTATAAAAAACTTCACAAAAGTTTTTTTATTTAATATTTTTACCCGATCAAAGCTTTAGCATTTCGCAAACAAATTTGTCCCTAATTGCCCATCAATCCTTTTATATGGTATCCGTAAAAGAACCGTTATAAGTTAGTAGGGAGGACTTTAGTCCGAGCGAGTGTATTGAGGACTTTAGTCTTCACTAAGAACCAAGGAGCGCACGGAGCCGTGCCCTCAATAATTATAATGAAATAGCGAACTACTTAGCGCAGCGAAAACCAGCAATAATTTGCCGCACGCCCGGATAGTACCAATTCCGAAAGGTCGATCGCAGTGCCTGCGGAAAAGTCGCCCAACTCCCCCCTTTCAAAACCCGGTGTTCTCCATCAAAATAAACTTGAGAATATCCCCTGTAAGGATAACTTTCAAATCCCGGATAGGCGTCAAAGGTTGAAGCAGTCCACTCCCAAACATTGCCCAACATATCATAGCAGCCGATCGCACTTGCTCCTTTAGGAAAGGCATCAACTGGCGAGGTACTTGCAATATTATTGCCGTGATTGCACAGGCTGCCGTTGGGCGGTTCTTCTCCCCAAGGATAGATGCGATATGTTTGATTTGTGGCATCCCAACTTGCCGCTTTTTCCCATTCGGCTTCCGATGGTAAACGCTTGCCGATAAAGTTGCAGTAAGCTTCGGCTTCGTACCAACTCACGCCGCAGACTGGATGGTTGTTGAAAGCTTGATTTTCTGACCAGTAAAGCGGTTGAGAGACGGCTTCGCCTTGCAGCCATTTCCAGCCGTCCGCTGACCACCAATCAGGGTTTTGATAGCCGCCGGATTCCATGAAATCTCGGTATTCACCACAAGTGACGGGATAGCGATCGATCGAGTATGCTTCTAAATAACATAGGTGGCGCGATCGCTCATTATCCAAAGCCTCAGCAGCATCGCTTCCCATGTAAAATTCCCCGCCCGGAATTTCAATCGCCGAATCGGTAATGGGGCATCGGGAATTGGGAATTGGGAATTGGGAATTGGGAATTGGGAATTTCTGCTGCTTTATTCCTCTGTGTTGTAGAGAATTAATCCGTGTATCCGTGTCCAAATCCGTGTCGTGCCTTCCTTCCTTCTTCCTGTGCATTTGCAACACGAAAGCAACAGTTTCGCAGTGCTGACTTTCGTGCTGAATAATAAACCGCCAGAGACGTTCTTGCTCGTCGATCGGCGCTACTTCCAAATAATCTAACAGCTTTTTTCTCACCGCGTCCAGATATAATTCAACTTCAGGTAACGTCGGCAGAAAAACCCGTTGTTTTTTCGGCAAAATATCAGCAGCAAACAGTTGGTGATACTGAGGAAACACAGGTTCCAACCCAGCACATCGCTGCAACAGCCACAAATCCTCAGTATAAGCAATGTGACCTAAGTGCCAGCCAACTGGACTGAAATCAGGATGAGCTTGACGGCAAAAAGTATCATAATCGATGTCTGCAAATAGCTTGAAAGTGCCGCGGCGACACTGCTGCAAATCGCGATAAATTGCCTCTCTACAAGATTGGATAGATTTCGATATCACGCTCTACTCCGGTACTGATAATGCTCTGGACTGGGCACTCGTGCCAATTGCCAGCAAATAAAGGTTCAGAAGCAATAATGACAGAATTCGGGAAATTTAAATCGTCTCGCAGCCAATAGAGGGAAGGAGGGGTTTTTTGGGAAGCAAAGCGAGAGGCAACGAGCTGGTGTCCGTCGCTGATAATTATATTAGCTGAAAATTCTACTTGGTGAACGTTTGCTAGCTCTGCCAAAGTTTTCAGCGAGTTTTGCAAAGCAGCTTGTATGGTCAGATTTCCGGCGGTCAATTCATTGACAAACAAGGCGAAGATATGCTCTGAGTCTGTAGTACCGTTAATTGATTGATACAGGGTATCGCTGAGCCGATCGCGAATTGGTCTGTAAAGAGTTTGCCGAAAATTCTTCACGAAGCCGTTGTGTACGAACAGCAGGCGATCGTTCTGAAACGGCTGACAGTTGCTCAAATCTACAGCTTGTCCTGAAGTTGCACTGCGAACATATCCGATCGCGCATCCAGATTCAACGAATCGACTGATACTCGGAAGGTTAACGTCGCTCCAAATTGGCTGTACATTTTTATAGGTAAACGGGTCAGTATCTAGGTGCGGGTGATACCAACCAATACCAAAACCGTCAGCATTGAGTAGGCCAGAAGTCATTTCGCGGGGCTGGTAACTCTGCACAATTAGAGAATGTTCCGGCTTGTACAGAATAGCATCAAGTAAAATCGGCTCACCGAGGTAGCCCAGCAAACGGCACATAAAATTTTTGCAGCAATTTGATTAGGATCGCGAATTAAATAACTTACAATTTTAATTGTTATTGTGGGATGGGCGTCCCGCCCGTCCAAAAAGGACGG
>NZ_JAUBTV010000097.1:0-24639 GCF_036705145.1 Microcoleus sp. B5-D4
CCCTAAAAAAAGCGATATGAAGCCAGAGTTAAAGGAGATAGTCAAAAAGCTTAAAGAGAAAAAGTTAAAGTAAGTTTCTTGGTGTATTTCCTAGAGTAGCCGCCTACAGTTGGCGGCTACTCGTAAAAATGCTGGCAGTAGCTAACCTAACCTCTCCTACTTTTAAATATTTGATATAAAATAATACATTGATTTTTTGTTCTACCGTGATAGCCGTAGCTTTTGTCGCGTTAAAGCAAGGTAAGTGTGTTATGGTTGATACATCATCGGTACACGTAAGGACAGTCACAATGAACGTTTGGACGCTAATTATTGAAGCATTTAAAATGTTGGTACAACGGGACGCTATCCTCTCAGAGCGTATCGCCGCACTTGAGGAAAAAAATGGGTTAGACGTAACAGACGAAAGTGTCACTCAGTCTCAACTACAAGAGCTGGTAAGTCGGATGTCAGAACAAACAGTTCCCCCGGTTGGCTAAATTGGTTTTCAAAGGTTAGGGTTTTGCCCGGTGTAACAACCGGGTTTTTTAGTGTGTAGGCGCCAATATTCACAAGTAGCCGCCTACAGTTGGCGCCTACGCCAGAAAATACAGGCAAAGATACAAACAGGGAGGATAAGTGACCAATAAAAAACCGCCCTTTGTGGGGGCGGTCAGTAGGGGGAGAGTAGGAGTTAAACTTCTACGATTTTAACTTTTTCATCCATTCCTAGGTAGTGCCTGAGAATTACGTCAACACTGTTACCGCAGGCGGTTGCAATGTAAAGTAGTGCATTGTTGTCATGCCTGTTAGCGTGTGCTGTGAGGGTGATATAGGTATGGCGGGTGTGATAAAGAGGTAAATACCCTGAGATTTTACCGTCATTAGCCAGTTGAGTAACCACGCCCGGATAGGTGTAGACAACCTTAGTTCCATCACTCAATTTCTGAGAATTGTTAAACCCTCGCCATTTTTTAGCGATTGCTGATTGATGTCGATACTTGCCATCCTCACTTGGAAAAACTAAGTTATTCAAGCTTTCACTTTTTAACTTTAGTAGCAATTCCCTTAATCGAGAATTCTCACTAAAGTAAAAAAATCGCATCTCACCTGTTTTAGTGTCTTTCAGTTTTCGAGTTGTCACGCCTAGTGACTTATTGAAACGAATTAGATTTCGTTCAAAATCAACATCCTTCCAAGTGAGGGGAATCGCTTCAGCAGTCCTACACCCAGTCAAAAAGTAGAACTCAATCAAGGGTGCATAAACTCTGTCACTTGCTTTTTCGGACTCATAAAAAGCCTTGATGATGGTGTCACGTTCCTCCTTAGTAAAAGCACGTCTGTCATTTTCGAGGTCTTTCTCATCCTGCACTTCATGCCATTCTTTTTCTTCCCCATTCACTATTTTAGAAGCGTACTTTTGCTGTGTTGTAACAGCGGGTGTACTGAACTTATCAAGAGTAAATGGGTTTTCGGTTGTTGGATTAACTAACATCCCTTTAATTTTTGAAAAATCAAAGGCTCGATTGAGTTCGTTTATGAAATATGTCTTGCGAGACATCTTCATATTTTCTATTGCAATTAGAATGTTAGCCTTGTCATCCAATCGAAAAACAGATAAATCTATTCCTGATTGAATATGTTTGTTAGTTTTCCTGTCCCATACTTTACCCAAAAGGGTGTTGGACATCGTTTTAAAAACATCTACAAAGGTTGATTCCTCAATAACAGTTTTTTTCCATTCCAAGTAAGCTTCCCACATCTCCCCTACAGTGATTTCGGGTTCAGGTTGTTTAGCACCTGGTAGTTGAAGTACATCGGCTAGCTTGGCATACTTACCCCCCCCTAAGCCGTACTTGGCAAGGGTAGGGTCAAATAACTTTTCCCATTCAGGGTGGTCGAGGTCGGACTCCATTGCTATAGCTAGTTGGGTAGCCCGCTTCCAATCTTCTGGGTTGTCGGCGCTAAAGCCGTACTTGGTGAGATACAGGTAGTTGGGCTTCCCTTTAAGGGATTTACCCTTTAACTGTTCCCAGAGAGGAGTATGGCGCTTCGGGAAGGCTAGTCGGAGTGAATTGCCGTCACGGGTAACGCTAACATCACAGGACTGTTGAGGACGTTTGTCAGCTCTCATTGGTTGTTTCTCCTGAAACTATTGGTTTATCAAGGTTCTGGGTTTTCTAGACGGATTCTAGATTTTTGCTCTAGCTTTCATTTTTACAAGTAGGCGGCTACTGTAGCTGTCTACTTTCTAGAATAGCATAACGTATTCATCCCCGACCTGTAAAGTCGGAGGATGAAGGATAATTTGTTTGGGAGGGCGATCGCTCTTTTTGGGGCGATCCCCTTCCCGATAGCTTCGCTTCACGCTCTTTTTGACCAAGAATTTCAAAGGTGGTACCCGCCACGTGATTTATCCGTGGAATCAATCGAAAATCGAAAATCGAAAATCCTCAAGCCCCCGCATTTATCTCGCGCAAGTCAATCTAAAATCTAAAATCTAAAATCTAAAAT
This sequence comes from Microcoleus sp. B5-D4, assembly GCF_036705145.1. Taxonomy (NCBI): domain Bacteria; kingdom Bacillati; phylum Cyanobacteriota; class Cyanophyceae; order Oscillatoriales; family Microcoleaceae; genus Microcoleus; species Microcoleus sp. B5-D4. The sequence continues at coordinate 2,494 of NZ_JAUBTV010000097.1, forward strand.
CGCTTGACCCGATTCGGAAGCACAGGCGAGACGCCCGTGCCACGATGGACGCAGATGGATGGATGGGGGATCAGTCTTATCTAAACTGCGGAAGTGACAGCAATTTTTAGGTGATTTGACTGCAAAAATGGTAAGCTAAAAGCAGTAGTAACGGGTATGAGTGATTTCGTTAAAAGCAACGCTTAGACCTGACCTCAAAGTGCGTCGATCGCATGGGAATTGAACCGCACAGCTAAAATGAAGAAGTCTCCGATAAAAATTCTGCTAGTAGAGGACGATCGATTGCTGAGTGCAACACTGGCTAAGGTGTTGGAAGCAAATCATTATGGGTTCGATCGGGCAAATGATGGACAAGTGGGCCTAGACTTGGCAGCAGAAATTGAGTATGACCTGATTTTGTTAGACGTGCAGGTTCCCAAACTAGATGGAATTAGTCTATGTCGGCAATTGCGATCGCAAGGCTACTGCAAACCGATCCTGTTAATCACGGCTAAGGATTTAGATGCGGAGGTGGTGGCTCTTCTCGATGCGGGAGCCGATGATTACATCAGCAAGCCTTTTGCTACGGAAGTATTACTGGCCAGGATACGAACTTTATTGCGACGCAGTAAAGCACTTTCCCCAGGAGGTTCTACTCAGAATTCAGCGGCTAATACATTGACTTGGGGAGAGCTTTGTTTAGATTTAGAGTCTGGTAGAGTGACATTTTGCGAACAAATAATTTCACTGACACCGACCGAATATAATCTGCTGGAATTATTACTGCGAAATCCCGATCGCATTTTTAGCCGCAGTGCCATTTTGGATCGGCTGTGGGGATTTGATGACGCACCAACCGATCGCGCTATTATCACTCATATTAAGGATGTCAGAAAGAAATTGAAGGCCGGTGGCTTAACTGAAGAAATCATCGAAACAGTTTATGGCATGGGCTATCGACTGAAACCGTACACCCAATCTGCGCCCTTTAACTTCAACAAGTTGGTGACAAAAAGTATCCAAAAACATCAATCTCGCGGGGTAGATAAGTCTGAGAGCGACAAAGTGTTAGAGCGGTTTCGGGGAGGCTTTAACCAACAAATTGCTCTATTGGAACAGGCAAAAACAGCTCTATTAGCAGGAAATTTAGCAACAGAATTACAGCAAGCGGCAAAACATGAAGCTCATAAATTAGCCGGATATCTGGGATCTTTTGGTTATCCCGAAGGCTCGAAATTGGCACGCTCTGCAGAGCATTTGCTAATAAACGATCGCTCTTTAACTGCTGAGGAAATTACCCGCTTCTCGGAATTGGTGACAGAATTACAGCAGGAATTAGCCACAACACCTATTAGATCAACGGCTGCACCAGTTTCTACTATTTCAAGTTTTAACTATCGGGTTTTGGTAGTTGATGATGATGCTGCATTAACGGAGCGATTGACAGTAGAATCGGAAGCTGGGGGATTGCGGATGAAAATTGCACCGAATATTACTGCTGCCCGATCGCATCTTGCCTTGTCAATGCCCGATGTGATGTTACTAGATTTAAGTTTTGCAGAGACAGAGGAAGATGGATTGACGCTACTGCGAGAACTGACCGAGCGATCGCCTACTCTTCCTATAATTGTCTTTACCGGACGAGATAGTCTTGCCGATCGCTTGGCAGTATCGCGCTTAGGTGCTAAGCAATTTCTCCACAAACCTGCAACCACCGAGCAAATTTTTCGAGCCATCGCTCGTGTTCTACCGAGTCCTAAAACTTCAGAAGCCAAAGTCTTAATCGTAGATGATGACCCTGTGATGCTGGTTATATTATCAGCGTTACTGACTCCTTGGGGAATTGAGGTGACAACTCTCAAAGAACCACAGCAATTTTGGGAGGTGTTAATTAGCACTAAGCCCGATTTAGTAGTGCTGGATCTAGAAATGCCGATCGTCAGTGGCTTAGAATTGTGTCAGGTCGTCCGACAGGATATCCAATGGGAAAATTTACCGATTTTGGTGGTGACAGCCCATACCGATCCAGAATCTCTCCAACAAGCCTTTGCAGCGGGAGCCGATGATTTTATTACCAAGCCGGTACTAGGGCCTGAATTAGTCACGCGGGTACTCAGCCGAATCAAGCGCACTCGTCCTGTACTTCAGGGTGGGAATACTTAAATAAAACTTATACCAATTTTTTATGAGGCCCCGTAGAATCCGATCACCCTGGCGCCCCCCGCGGGAGGGGAGTAGGGGGTGGGACAAGATTCCGATCAAAGTCAACCCCTACTCCCCAACAATCAGGGGTATGCGAGGGGGATCGAGATATGTGCAACTTCACATTAAATTGGTATTACGCACAAGGGCTAAAAACCCGGTTTTTGCCTCAATGTAAAAAATGTAATTAATTAAGTAGATTCATGATAGAACATACTGATGAAGATTATGGGAAATGGCAACAACAGCCACAGCCAATCCTGGCTAAAACAGCACTTTCTCTCTCCGCATCCCTTAAACTAGAAGATATTCTCAACACTACGGTAACTGACCTCAGAAACATTCTGCAATGCGATCGCGTAATTATCTTCCAATTTGCTCCCGACTGGAGCGGAAAGGTTGTGGTAGAGTCAGTTGGTTCAGAATGGACAGCAATCTTATCGACTCAGATACACGATCCTTGCTTTGCTGAAAGCTATATCGAACCCTTCAAACAAGGCTTATTTACCTCTAAATCTGATATTGATAGTGCCGGAATTGATACTTGTCACCGGGAATTCCTGGCAAATTTTCAAGTGAGAGCTAACCTGGTTATTCCTATCCTTGAGGGAGAAGAACTTTGGGGATTATTGATTGCCCATCACTGTCCAGAACCTCGCGAATGGCAACCCTCAGAAATTGAACTCATGCGACAGCTAGCAACTCAAATTGGAATTGCCATTCAGCAAGCTGATTTATTTGATCGAGTACAAACGGAACTGAGGGAGCGACAACAAGCAGAAATTGCCCTACAACAACTCAATACTGAACTCGAACAACGAGTCATAGAACGGACTGCTGAACTCACTGAAATCAACCATAGCTTGCAACAATATATCAATCAAGTTGAAGACCTCTATAATAATGCTCCCTGTGGCTATCATTCCCTAGATGCAGCAGGAACAATAATTCGGATTAATGATACAGAACTGAAGTGGTTAGGCTATACCCGCGATGAAATCGTGCATAAGAAAAATTATAGGGATTTAATGACATTGGAAAGTAAAAAAAAATTTGATCTAAACTTTCCCTTATTTAAGAAACAAGGATGGCTAGAAAATTTAGATTTTCAGATTTTGAATAAAAACGGGAAACTTATTTGGATCAACTTAAGTGCTACAGCAATTTATGATGAAGCAGGTAACTTCATGATGAGTCGTTCTAGCGTATTTGATATCACCGAGCGCAAACTTACTGAAGAAGCCTTTCGCCAATATGAACGAATCCTATTTCATACAACAGATATGATTGTACTGATGAATAGCAACTATATTTATCAAATAGTTAATCAAGCTTATTTGACTTGGTGCAACAAATCTGAAAGCGAAGTTATCGGAAATTCTGTTAGAAATATCCTGGATGCAGACGTATTCGATCACTTGATTAAACCTAGGTTAGACAGATGTTTGGCTGGCGAAACAATTCAGTATGAAAACTGGTTTGACTCTCCCAATTTAGTCAGGCAATTTTTGAGCGTTACCTATACGCCTTTACGTGATATAGGCGAAAAGATTGTAGGGGTAATCGTCAGTCTGCGCGATCTGACTAAACTTAAACAAGCCGAACAAATGCTTGAGCTTCAGGCTGTCATTACCCGCAACATGGCAGAAGGCATTTGTTTAGTAAGAGCAGATAATGCAGCCATTGTCTATGCCAATCCTAAATTTGAGCGGATGTTTGGCTATGACTTTGGCGAACTTAACGGTCAACACGTTGCGATTCTCAACTATGGCAGCGAATCGGTAAGTCCTGAAGATGTAAATCAAGCTATTCGGTCTGCCGTTTTACAAAACAGTGAATTCAGCTATGAAGTTCAGAATGTCAAGAAAGATGGGACTCCATTTTGGTGTAGTGCAACTTGCTCTGTATTCAATCATTCCGAGTATGGCGATGTTTTGGTGGCCGTTCATCAAGATATTACAGTAGCGAAGTACCTCGAAGAAGTTCGACAAGAGGCGGAAGCAGCCTTACTACAGAAATCCCGAAAGGAACATTTGCTCTGGAGGATTACTCAAGGGATTCGCCAATCTTTGGATCTGAATGCCGTTCTAAATACTGCTGTTACTGAAATCAGGCAGACATTACAAACCGATCGCACTGCCATTTATCGATTTAATCATGATTGGAGTGGTGATTTTATTTTCGAGTCAGTTGGTGAGGATTGGGTAAAGCTGATAGGAAGCGATCTTCAAAACAATTGTGTAGATACCTATCTGCAAGAAACTCACGGCGGTCGATTCCGAAATAATGAAAGTTTTGTGGTTAATAATATTTACTGCTCTGAACTTCAACCCTGTCATATCGAGCTAGTGGAACAATTGCAAGCAAAAAGTTATGCAGTTTTCCCGATATTTTTGATAGAAAATCTCTGGGGTTTGTTAGCTATATACCAAAATACGGCACCTCGTCAATGGCAATCGTGGGAAATAGAATTACTTGAACAGATTGCCAGCCAATTGTCGATCGCCATTCAGCAATCCCAACTCTACCGACAACTTCAGGTCGAACTGCAAGAACGTCAGCAAGCCGAAGCAACGATCCGAGAAGCCGAACGACGCTGGCGATCGCTCTTGGATAACGTGCAGTTGATTGTTGTCGGACTTGATATAGAGGGAAATGTCAATTACGTTAATCCTTTCTTCTTGAAAATTACGGGATATACTTACCTCGAAGTTATGGGAAAAGATTGGTTTAAAAACTTCTTACCCTGTTCTCTTCAAGCATCGATTAAAGTTGTTTTTTCGGAAGTTTTAGCCCACAAATATCATCCCTATTGTCAAAATCCTATCTTGACAAAATCGGGTGAGGAACGATTTATTGCTTGGAACAATACCATGCTGCAAGATTCAGAGGGAAACATCATTGGAACTATCAGCATTGGGGAAGATATTACCGAACGACAAAAGCTAGAACAGATTAAAAATGAGTTCATTGGTATTGTCAGCCATGAACTTCGCACTCCTTTGGCAGGAATTCAAATGTCATTGGGACTAATAAAAAGTGGGGTTTATGATAAAAAGCCCGAAAAATCTAGACGGATGATTGAAATTGCCCACCTCGATACCAATCGATTAGTGAACCTGGTTAATGATATTTTAGATTTGGAGCGCCTAGACTCCGGGCGGGCAATTGTGGAGAAAACCGTTTGCCAAGCTGCCGATTTGATGCAGCAAGCAGTAGATAGCATGCAGGCGATCGCAACTCAACAGCAGATCTCATTAATCGTTACCCCCACCGCTGCTGAAGTCTGGGCAACAAGAGATGCGATCGTCCAAACCTTAACAAATTTGCTCAGTAATGCGATTAAATTCTCACCTGCCGATTCTACAATTCATCTGAGTGCCCAAAACCAGACAGACTTTGTGCTGTTCCAAGTTAGTGATCGCGGACGAGGCATTCCAGCAGATAAACTAGAACTGATTTTTGGGCGATTTCAGCAAGTTGATGCCTCCGACTCCCGCGAAAAAGGAGGCACCGGTTTAGGTTTAGCAATCTGTCGCAGTATAGTTGAGCGACATGGTGGCAAAATCTGGGCCGAAAGTATCTTAGGTGAAGGCAGCACATTTTGCTTCACCCTACCCTTACCCACCATTGAATAACCCTTAGATTCATCTGTAGCATCAATCCGAAATCCAAAATCTAAAATCCAAAATCCGATGACACACAGACACATTCTAGTTGTTGACGATGAAGAACACCTTCGGGAACTTGTGCAAGCCTGCTTAGAAGATTTAGGCGGATGGGAAACAGTGGGGGCAGCATCGGGAGAGGAATGTTTACAAATAGTGCAAATAGAACAACCCAACGCTATTTTGCTGGATATATCAATGCCAGGAATGGATGGGTTTGCTGTGTACGAGAGCCTCCAGTCCGATCCGATTACCCGATCGATTCCAGTGATTCTGCTGACAGCGAAAGTCTTGCCCAGCGATCGGGCTAAATTTGCCGAAATGGCGGTAGCTGGGGTAATTGCCAAACCGATCGAACCCATCACCCTGACGGAAGAAGTAGCAGAGATTTTGGGATGGGTTGAATAACTTTCACCCTTTTTGTGAATTTTTGTAACAATAACGGAATCTTTACCAATTCCTTACCGTTGCTATTTAGTCTTCTGTTATGCAGCTAACAGTTCTTGGCATTAGGAGGAGACTCAATGAATGCTTTTCAGGCTTTGAATGATATAAATCAGGATCTCGCAGGTTCATTTTCCCGTTTTCCCACTGGTTGTCAGCAATCCACACTTTGGATTGCTCATACAGAGGAAACACCGATCGCAGGTATTAAAATTCAAGAAAAGAAGCTGACACTGATCCTTAAAGTTCACATTCCTGACATTCATCTTGTCAAATTGAATCTCCAAATCACTCCTGAAACTGTTTTAATCCAAGGTCAACATACCGAAGCTGTGGGAGTAGAAGGTTATTTACTTCCTAGTAGATTTCAAAGTCTCCTCCCGTTGCCCCACCGCGTACATCCTGAAATCTATGGGACTGAAATACACTCTGATGGTTTAACCATTCAGCTTGCTAAAGAGTTGAGCATTCCGCCATCCAAAGTTCGGATTCAACTCTCAGATACACATCTTTGAGCGATTGCTTAAAGATCTGTATTTGAGACCCAATTGGCAACCGAAAAATTGATTTCTAATCAACAAAAAAATGAACACTTTGCAACTACCTAATTATGATCGCAGTCTCCTGCCCGAAAACAAGATGATAGGGAAGCAAATTCTCATCGTTGATGACCAAGAACACCTCCGCGAACTGGTACAGTTGTGCCTGGAAGACCTCGCGGGATGGAATACCCTGGTGGCGGCATCAGGACAAGAATGTTTACAAATCCTACAAACAGAACGACCTAATGCTATTTTGCTGGATGTATCAATGCCGGGAATGGATGGGTTTGCTGTGTACGATCGTCTCCAATCCGATCCCATAACTCGATCGATTCCAGTGATTCTGCTGACAGCAAGAGTTCTGCCGAGCGATCGGGCTAAATTTGCCGAAATGGGTATTGCTGGGCTAATCCCCAAACCATTTGAAGCCACTACCCTGCCGGGAAAAGTGGCAGAGATGTTGGGATGGGATGATTGACAATCAAGCATCCAGGATACCCGCCACGTGATTCATTCCAACGCGCAAACTCAGGACCCAGAAATAAAAAACCTGTATCCGATGAAACTTGCCGAACGTATTTATCCCTAGGGTCAATGCTTCAATTCTTTAATCTAAAATCTAAAATCTAAAATCGATTGACACTCCCCGGTATGGCAGACCCAGGATTCTTAAGAATTTACAATCTTAATATTCCTCTTGGTAGGCTTCCCAAACTCACCCTGGGGGCGTGACAACCCCGCCAAACACCCAGACAGGGCTACTATTTTACAGGCTTTTGTTCAAAAAATAAATGAAGCGTTTGTAAGTTATTGGTATGACTACAAAAAGACTTTTATTAATTCACAAAAATCCGACTATAGGGGAGGTAATCCAGGCTTGCTTGACTGATTTGGTAGGTTGGAAAGTCGAAGTTGCTGGTTCGACTTTAGAAGGCTTGCGAGAAGCAAGTTCCTATCAGCCAGATGCGATTATTTTGGAGGTTTCTATCGGCGAAATAGATGGAGTGCGATTTCTCAAAGAACTAAAAACCCAACCAGAAACCCAAGGGATTCCGGTTCTGGTGCTAACTCTCAAAGCCAAATGGTCAGATTTACAACAGAGTTGGTTCCACAAATCTCAACTTGCAGCAGCGATCGTCAATCCTCTCGAGCCAACTATGCTTGCCGTTGAGATTGCGAAGGTGTTAAGTTGGGATTTAGACTGACTATCCTCTCTGGGAACCTGGGAATTGTTGGATACAATTTCTCTCAGTTATTGCTATTTTTACGAAATATTTCGATTTGCATCAATTCCTTAACAACCTTGTATTCTTTACCAAATCTTTACTTCTTACCTCTAAATTCATAGAGTTGCTGCTTCAACCCAGCTTACAGCACTTGGCAACAAGAGACAAATACACTTTCGATAAAAAAGAGGTTTTTATGACAAGCTGTCCTTGCTGCACTAATCAAATGCTGCGTCACCTTCGCCACAGTCAAGTATACTGGTTTTGCCGTCAGTGTTGGCAAGAAATGCCTGTTTCCCCTCTTAACAGCTACGGTTCATCGCTCTCTATAAATGTAGTTAGAGAGTTAGGATTAAGAAGCAACTTTTTTAAGAGGCGATAGTTTAAAGGTGAAATTCCATCGCACAGGCGAGACGCCCGTGCCACGATGGATGCAGATGGAGGAAAGGGATTCCCACTTAGCGACTAAACCTCTTCAAAAATCGCGCCCCGCTGCTGTAGATTCACCTGCATCTCCTCATCGATTCCTGAATTATTCCCGAATCTGGCTGACTCGACATTCGCACCACTGAAATTAGTATTTGTTAAGTTCACTTCCAGCAGATTTGCGTCGCTCAAATTGGCACCGCTGAGGTTAGCTAAAGCTAGACTTGCTTTGTGCAAATCTGCACCGCTTAAATCAGCATTTCCTAAGAAAGCACCACTCAAATCTGCACCACCGAATTTGGCATTTTGCAGGTTGGCGTCGCTGAAATCGGCATCGTTTAAGGTTGCACCCCGGAAATTTGCCCGATCGAGATTTGCGCTGCTAAAATCCACTGCACTTAAAGTCGTTCCGCGCAAGCTGCTACCCGCGAAATCTAGTGCGGGATTGAGATTGGCGATTTTTGCCAACTCTGCAAAGTTGTCGGTTTCAGCGGAAATAATGCGATCGACCATTTCCTGCAATTCCGATTCAGCTTCCGGGAGAATTTCCACTTCGCGCGGTTCAACGGGAGGCAAATTGTAGGAGAATAGCGCCCAACTGAGAGCAGGTTGGAGTTTATTTGCTTGCAGGTATATAGTCAGGATTCTTTCTAAAACCGAATGTTGATTTGGCGTGATTTCGTGCGGCCACAAACCCTCAGCATCTGTGAGATTAATATCTTCTTTAGCCACTTCAAAAGCCGCCGCAATCCGAAATTCTTTGGCAGTAATTTCTCCCAGCTTAGCACTTTTTAGCAAACCTTTTAATACTGATTTGCCTTGTTCTACTGCAAAAATCCAAGCTGGCGTTGTATCATCGCTGATTGTGGAAACGTGACAAAATATGCTCTCTGTTTCCTTAGTTTTTTCCGCCTTCTCCCCGCCCTGAACTCCCCGCTGACTTTCGGTTACTAAAATTTCTGCACTGCTTTGAATGGGCCGGGTTTCTTCAATTGGCAAAAGCTGGAAAGAACCGACTAACTGACGTGATGCTACGGGTATTTCGCAGTTTTCTAGATAGAGTTTGAGCGTTCCGCCTTGCAGACCAAATTTGACGCGACCACCTAGCAGGGGTTCCCAATGCTCGTTAAAATTCAGACTCAAGTGAATGTCGAGCTGCTGGGTTTGGGGTGCAACCGATGGAACTGGAATTGCTTCTAATTGCATCCACAAGCAATCTGGGTATTTGTTGTGAGACTCTAGCGATCGCATATCGGGTAGAATTGCTGGCACTCCCAGCCTGTAATTGATATTTAAATTAGTTTATCATCTCTATTTTATCACAACACAGCTTTTTTTTCTGGGTAAAATTGTAAATTTTGTTTAATTTGAGCCGCCAGTCATTGGTTTTGCTGAATTTGGCTTTTTACCCAATTCCGAAAGGCTTTCACTAATTCCAAATAGTCCATTGTTTCGGCTTGTTCCAAAAATCTAACAATCTCTAATATCGGTAAGCTGGGAAATGCTAAACTGATCTCGCCCTCAACGTATTCTCCATTTTCCAATCTGTTAATTCTGAGTCGCAGTCCATTATAAATCCAAACTTCCGGCACTCCCAAATCCGCATAAATCTGCAAACTATTTTCCGAACGGCTGGTAATATCAATTTCCACCACTAAATCCGGCGGCGGATCTTGATTCATGTCCAGTCTTTTTTTGCCTTTAACTGCACTAACATTTTGGATGTAAAAACATTCATCAGGTTCTACACCGCTAAGTTCAGGACGCTTGAAAGTTGTGGAACCCCGGGGGGCAATGTTGAGTTCCAATTCTTCTGCTAGGGTTTCAACAAATCGACCCATTACTTTTTTGTAAAGTTCGTGTTCTGGAGAAGGTACCATAATTTTCAAATTGCCACGATTATATGTCAGTCGAATTTGCCGATCGCCGATTTCGGCAAGCAAATTTTCGTAGGTTTGCCAACTGATACCCGATAGCTGGACGCTTTGTTCTGGGGGGGCGAGAGTTTGAGCAGTCATCTGATTTTAGATTTTAGATTTTAGATTTTAGATTTTTCCCGCGAATAAATCCGGGGTCAGAAACCAAATTGTTTTGGATGATAGCGATTAAAAGGGCCGGTTTTTGAGATTGTCAATTATTGGCAGATATTTTTCGTGAACCCGCCCCTACCGTATTAGGGGTAATCGACCGGACATAATATCATTTCTTTGCACTTTTACATTATATCCTCGAAAAAAGCTCGATCGCTCTTTAATTATTGAGTTAAAATATGTGCTATCGAGCCAGAATGTTTAGTCACCCCTCTGCGCCGGAAATACCGAAGACAAATCCAGAGACAAATCGGGAAAACCCGGAATTACCACCGTCTGATTTGGCAAAACCACTCGTTGCAATTGATAACTATAACTCCCGTTTTGTTTCTGATAAGGTTCGCTGTGCATTTCCAGTTGAATATCTACCAAATTAAATATCCAATAATTAGAAATCCCCGTCTCAGCATAAAGAGACAACTTGGTTGTGCGATCGTACTTCAACGTAGAATCCGAAACCTCAATTACCAACAAAATCTCAGCAGGCTGCGGGTGAGAAGAGAAATAACGATCAGCTCGATTGCGGGCAATCACAACATCAGGCTCTGGTTCGCTATCATCAGACAAAATAATTGGCTCTTGTGCGCGCACAAGAGCGCGTCTTGCCAGTAAAATGATTAACTCCTGAACTAAAAGACTGTTACAAAAAGAGTGCAGCCTACCTTTAGCAGCCATGATAATAATTTCTCCGCGAATCAATTCAACTCGGTCATCGGGGGCGAAAAATCCCAGTTCTCCCAAACGGTGATATTCGGCGATCGAGAATCGTTTTACAGTTACGGCAGTCATAGCTTTTCTTACCCTCTACAATTACCAACCTTTCCCATTCTACTCAAAAATTCCGCCCCGTGCCCTCAATTCAACCTTCAGGGCTTCCGAAATTCCCACACAACCAAAAAACTTCGCATTTTCCACCACCGTATTTTTCAAATCAGCGCGGCTCAAATCAGCACCGTTTAAAATCGCACCACTCAAATTTACACCGCTTAAATCAGCATTCTTGAAATCAGTATTTGTCAAATTTGCATTTACTAAAATCGCATTCGGTAAATAAGCACTGCTCAAATTAGCGCCGGTTAAATTTGCACCGCTCAAATTCGCCCTGGGCAGCTTTGTCCGCAAATCAGCACCGCTCAAATTGGCGCTGCTGAGTTCAGCATCCCGCAAATTAGCATTGCACAAATTAGCATCAATTAAAATAGCAGCGCTCAGCAAAGCACCGCTGAGATCGGCCAAAGTCAAATCTGCTCCCCGGAGGTTGGTTTCGCGCAAATCCGCACCGTTAAAATCAGCGTAGTGCAAGTCAAAACCGCTTAAATTAGCCCCAGCAAAATCCTCAATCGGATTCAAACCAACTGTTTCTGCAAGTTGTACAAAACTCTTATTTTTATCCATTAAAAACAGTTCCCGCACGATCGCCAATTGCTCCTGTCGGTACTCGTCGGCCTTCTCATAATCTGCTAAATACTTGTAACCGAGCTTCAAATTCTTGAGAGCATTGCGCTCAATGCGATCGTCCTTGCTGGCGCGCGCGATCGACAACTGCTGGTGATAGCATTCGATCGCACCAGGCAAATCTCCATTAGCATCGTAAGCTAGCGCCAAATTGCCCAAAGTTTCCAACTCAGAGCGCCCGTCGCCAGTGTCCCGCGCGATCGCCAAACGCTGCTGCTGGTAATCAATAGCACCAGAAAAATCCTCAAGAGCACAGCAAGCATTGCCCAGATTTCCCAAAGCATTTGCCTCGCCCCGGCGATCCCCAATTTCCCGCGCTAACACCAAATGCTGCTGGTAGCACTCGATCGCCTGAGCATAATTTCCCAGCGCTTCGTAAGCTACGCCCATATTACCCAGCGCCGCACCCGATCGGCGCTGATCGTCCATTGAGCGATACAGCGCCAGCGCTTCCTGCCAAGAACCCAGCGCCGCCTCAAATTGGCGTGCCTGATATTGCGAAATCCCCTGCTTGATTAGCTCGCTAGCTTGTTCGCTCATAATGTCAAAATTAGTTAATAACTAAAGTTGATATTAATCGACTCAAAGCGGTAATTGCTAATCGGTAATCAGTAATCGGGAATCGGTATGGCCAACCCCCCTCTCCCCCATCCGTATTTTCACGTCCGTGGAAAAAAAAAAGACAAAAAAAAGAGAGAGCTACCTAAGTAACTCTCTCTGCCATCAGGGTGCATCTACATAACACAATATAACACGGTCAGGATGAGGGGTGTCACCCCCAAACGTGAAGATGTTGTAAAGAAATGTATATTAATTATAAAGTTACCATCCAGGGATCGCGGCGAGATCGGGAAAAACCGATCGCCCGCCGCTGTATCCGCTACACGACCCCCTTAACCAGGGCTGTTTCCTTCGACCTAGGGGCCGTGCCAAGAGTGCCGGCCCTCTTGGTCTGATCTGCCGATCGAATCCTCTAGGTCGGGGGTAGGCACTCTTGGCACTACCCCTACAAAATTCATGTTTTTGGTGAGAATTAAACAGCCCTGCCCCTTAAGGACTTGCTTAACCTGGGGCGTTAAGCTTCGCCACCAGCAGCTCATTGGTCAGTTTGGGATCGGCCCGGCCGCCGGTTTCCTTCATCACCTTGCCGACAAAAAAGCCCAGCAGCTTAGTTTTGCCGCCTCGGTACTGTTCGAGCTCCTTGGGATTGGCGGCTAACACCGCATCGATCGCTCGATCGATCGCCCCAGTATCCGAAATTTGAATCAAACCCTTGCTTTCAACAAACTTCTGAGGCGAACCACCATTTGCCAGCAACTCCGGCAAAATATCCTTAGCGATTTTGCCACTGATCGTACCTGCCTCAATTAGCGCCAGCAGTTCGGCTAAATCCTGCGGTTGGAAAGGAATTTCTGCGATCGCCAGCTTTTCATTTTTCAGATAAGCAGTAATATCGCCCATCACCCAATTCGCTGCTTGTTTAGCCACAGCGCCGGCGGCGATCGATTTTTCAAAATACTCCGCCACCGCTTTGTCGTCAGTCAGCACCCGCGCGTCGTAGGGAGAAAGACCGAGCTCAGTTTCGTAGCGATGGCGCTTCATGGCCGGCAATTCCGGCAGTTGAGCTTGCCAATCCTGCAATTGCTCTGCCGAAACTTTGATCGGAGGTAAATCCGGTTCCGGGAAATACCGATAATCGCTTGCACCTTCCTTAATCCGCATACTGAAAGTACACTGCTTGTTTTCATCCCAAAGCCGCGTTTCTTGGACGATGGTTTCGCCATTTTCCACAGCTTGAATTTGTCGCTCGATCTCGTAATCGATCGCCCGTTCGATCGCATTAAAAGAGTTCATATTTTTAATTTCCACCTTCGTGCCGAACTCTTTTTGGCCAACCGGGCGCACGGAAATATTCACGTCGCACCGGAGCGAACCTTCCTGCATATTCCCGTCGCCAACACCGATGTAGCGCACGATCCGGCGCAATTCTTGACCGTATTCGGCAGCTTCCGCGCCCGATCGCAAATCCGGTTCCGAAACAATTTCGATTAGAGGCACACCGGCGCGGTTGTAATCCACCATTGAATAAGTTGAACCGCTCAACCGATCGCTGCCGCCGTGAACCAATTTTCCGGCATCTTCCTCCATGTGCAAGCGAGTGATCCCGATTTTTTTTCTAGTAGAATTTCCCGTCTCATCCACGAGTTCAATTTCTAGCCAACCGTTAGTAGCGATCGGCAAATCGAACTGAGAAATTTGATAATTTTTCGGCAAATCGGGATAGAAATATTGCTTGCGGTCAAACTTACTGTAAGGTGCGATGGAGCAGTTGAGAGCCAGCCCTGCTTTCACCGCATACTCCAGCACTTTTTGATTTAATACTGGCAATACTCCCGGCATTCCCATACAAATTGGGTCAATGTTAGTATTTGGGGCATTGCCAAATTCGGTAGAAGAACTGGAGAAAATTTTAGTATTCGTACTCAATTGACAATGAGTTTCTAGACCGATAATGGCTTCGTACTGAGTTTGGTTTTTTATCGAAGAGGGTGCAGCAGCAGTCATAAGCAATTTAAAAGACTGAATAACTTTAGATTTTATTTTAGCTTTTTATTGACCAAAGTGATTGGAGAGTATTTGTAGGTAGGGGCGGTTTCATTTGTGCCAACAAGCCCCTCACACCCGCATTCGGGCTGGTTTAAACCCCTGCCGGAATCGGGAAAAGCGCCTTTCGTTTAGTAGAGACAGCGTTCGGCACACACAATGCCCTGCTACAGAGTTGCGATGCGATCGACGCCCCGATCCACGCCGATCTCCTTTGGATCGCCCCCAAACAACAACTCTGTGCAAAAATATACTTAGCGCCTGCTCCTGCCCGCACCCTTCCCTTACCCAGGAGAGTTTTAGATCGATCCACCACAATTGCCGATCGATCTGCACCCCAAATCCTTTGACTGGCTGTATTTAATAACGCCCGCCGCCTCCAACGATCTGCTCCACGCACAGACTAAAAATTAAAAATGTATAATTTAACAGGAAATTACATATTTTTAATTTTTAAGCTTTAATTTTGAATTCTAAAAGTAACACTTGCCTAAGTGTCAAAACTATGCGTGAAATTCCAGTTAAAAGTGCCACACTGTTTCAGAACAGCATCACTGAGCTAGAAGAGGCGGAATCAGCCCTCGAACTCGCTTGGAACGAACTCGAAAAACAAACAGCAGAAACCATTGCTGACATTGCCAACGCCGGCTCAGCAAATACACAGGAACTTAGCGATCGCTTGGCCAGGGCGAAGCAACTCCGGCAGCAACTTCAAACTCAAATAAAAAAAGCCAACTCGCGGCGGGAATTTCACCTAGAAAACTCACCAATGGCAGTTGTAGAGTGGGACAGCGAATTTCGGGTAATGCGGTGGTCGCCAATGGCCGAACAAATATTTGGCTGGAGTGCAGCAGAAGTAATGGGCAAATACTGGCACGAATGGTCAATAGTTTATCAAGAAGACTTCGAGGAAGTCTGCGCCGTCACAAATCAACTGTTAGAAAGCAGAGAAACCCGCAACGTTTGCCGCAACCGCAACTATACCAAAGATGGCGCAGTAATTTACTGCGAATGGTACAATTCTGCACTAATCGATGAATCGGGAAGAGTAGTTTCAATTCTCTCTTTTGCCAGAGACATAACCGATTTCCACCGCGCTCAAGAAGAACTGCATCGGCGCGAACAAGCTTTCAGCGCCATCGCCGAAAATGCGACCGATATTATCGCCCGGTTCGATCGCAAACTACGCATCCTTTACATCAACCACGCAGTAGAATCAGCAACCGGAAAAGCCCCCGCAAAATTGATTGGCAAAACCAACCAAGAATCAGGAATGCCGCCGCACTTGTGCAACCTGTGGGATGAGGCTTTTATGAAAGTTTTGGGTATCGGCAAACAAGAAACCATAGAATTTGAGTTTCTCACTCCCGATGGCATAAAACATTACCACTGTCGAGTCATTCCCGAATTTGCTGAAGACAATTCAGTAGAAACAGTTTTATCCATCTCCCGCGACATTACAGAACTCAAACAAGTCGAATCCCAGTTGCGGCAAAGCGAATCCAAATTTAAAGCCATAGTTGATTCTAACATGATCGGCCTAATTTTTTGGGATCTTAACGGCAGCATTACAGATGCCAACGCCGCTTTTTTAAACACGGTAAATTATACGCGGGACGAGCTGCTTGCCGGAAGAGTTAACTGGCAAGAAATGACACCACCAGAATACGTGCGTTTAGACACAGAAAAAGTTGCCGAACTGAAGGCTAGAAATACGGTTGTTCCCTTTGAAAAAGAATTTATATGCTCCGATGGTAGCCGCGTTCCTGTGCTGCTGGGTAGCACATTTTTAGAAGGAACAAAGCAGTTAGGCGTCAGTTTTGTGCTGGACTTGAGCGAGCGCAAGCAGGCAGAATTGGAACTGCAAAAACATCAGCAACTTTTAGAGAGTATTGTTACAACTATACCTAACTTTCTCTACATTTACGATGCAGTTGAAAACACAAATATTTATGCAAATGAATCGGTCACAGCCATACTGGGATACACTCCCCAAGAATTGCAAGATTTGGGTAAAGACGCTGTAGCCAACTTAGTTCATCCCGATGATCTGTTAAAGCTAATTACAGATATGGAGCGACTAAAACACAGCAGAAATCCCGATGAAACGGATGACAGAGACTACAGAATCAAACACAAAAATGGGGAATGGCGCTGGGTGCACGATCGCTCCAAACTTTTCAAAAGAACCGCTGACGGACAAATTTTACAATTTATCGGTTCCGTACTCGACATCAGCGATCGCAAACAAGCCGAAGAATCATTAAAACAGCAAAAAGAACTGCTGCAAACTATCTTCGACAACGTGCCGATTATGCTCGCCTTCTTAGACAAAAACAGTCAAATAAACTGGGTAAACAGCCACTGGGAAGAAGTGCTAGGCTGGAGTTTGGCAGAAATCAAAAACCGGGATATCTGGGCAGAATTTTATCCGCAGCCAGAATACCGTCAATATGTTTGGGATGGAATCAAAGCAGCAAATCAGAACTGGAGCGACTTCAAAACAAAAGTTAGAGACGGGCGCATTATCGACACTTCTTGGGCAAATGTTCGTCTTTCCGATGGCAGGTGTATCAGCATTGGTCAAGATATTACCGAACGCAAACGAGTAGAAGCTGAACTTAAAGAACTCAACGAAACTTTAGAAGCTCAAGTCGCGCAGCGTACCGCAGAATTAGAAACTTTTTTTGATGCTTTGCCCGATCACATTTTTGTGGTAGATAGCGAGAATATGCGCCTGTCTTTTGTTAACCAATCGGTGGTCATAACTGCTGGATTAAATAGCAGAAAAGAGATGGAGGGCAAGACGGTTGTTGAATGTTTTTCTCCCGAAATTGCTGCAAAATTTTGTAGAGAAAATCTGGAGGTATTTGAAACAGGTAAAACTATGCACTTGCAGGATAAATTTGTGATTGCTGGCGAGACTATTTACTACGATACTTTTAAAATTCCCCTCAGAAATCTCGACGGCGAGGTTTATGCTTTAATTGGCACTTCTCGCGATATCACTGAGTTGGTAGAGACAAAACAAGCTTTGTCAGAACGCACAGAGCAATTAGAAGCTGCCAATCAAGAATTAGAATCTTTTTCTTACTCAGTTTCCCACGACTTGCGCGCACCTTTGCGACACATTTCAGGTTTTGTAGAAGCGTTGAAACAGCGGCTAGAATTAACTGAGGCTTTGAGCGATCCCAAAATAGTTCACTATATGGAAGTAATTGAAGACAGCAGCCAAAAAATGAGCCTGTTGATTGACGGTTTGCTCGCCCTGTCGCGGGTGACTCGCAGCGAGTTGAGGCAAATTCCGATCGATCTGAGCCGTTTGGTACAAAATGCGATTAAATTGACTAGACCACCAACTGTCGCAGATCCGGCCCAAACTCCCCACAGCGTTGAATTTGCCGTCGGAGATTTGCCGACAGTAATGGGAGATCCAACCTTGCTGCAACAGGTGTTCAGCAACTTGATTAGCAACGCCGTCAAGTTCAGCCGCGGACGCACTCCGGCTACAATAGTTATTGAGGGTTTACCTGATGGGACGATTTTTGTCAAGGATAACGGCGTGGGTTTTCCGATGGAATATGCCGATCGCCTGTTTGGAGCCTTTCAGAGGCTGCACTCCCAGAGAGAATTTGAAGGTACGGGCATCGGTTTGGCGATCGTCCAGCGGATTATTCACCGCCACGGCGGCACGCTTTGGGCCGAAAGCCTACCTAGTCAAGGAGCCACGTTTTACTTTAAACTAGGGCAAACAATCTCAAACGGTAATATAGATTCATAAGTTAAGTGTATAAGAGTTTTAAATTCAGAATTTAAAACTCTTATACACTTAAATAAGTCACAATCGGTGAGAGCATCCGAATTTTGGTGTTACCGGAGTATTCACTGTCAGGGATGGAAGCGAAAAATCTAGGCTGGGCTGTGCAAGATGCTCGTACTCCTAAAAAACGCTCTTTTAAAAATTGGGATAATCCCCAATCGGTTCTGCCAGCCCTCGACTGCCGATGCTAAATAAAGGTCTTGCGAGTAGAGTATATAATTGATTTGGCTAAAAATAACTAAAAATATCGAGATAAAATTAACAACCAAACTTAGTCTAAAAAATTACTATCACAAACACGAATAACCAATTAAAAAGATCCCCAATACCTTATGTTAGATATAAATCAGACCAACTATCTACTAAAAATGGTAGCGGAATCAACATTAAAATTGTTGATTATCGAAGACATGGCAGAAGATATGGAATTAATAGTGCTCGCCTTAGAAGCGGGGGGGGTAAATTTTAAGTGCGACACGGCAGAAACAGCAACAGAGTGCAGAAAACTGCTTGAGAATTGCCAGTACGATGCTGTACTCTCAGATTACCGCCTCCCCGGCTTCAACGGTTTAGAAGTATTGAAATTAATGCAGGAATTAGGGCAAGACATACCCTTAATTTTAGTAACGGGAAGTTTGGGAGAAGAAGCTGCCGTTGAGTGCATAAAAGCCGGAATGACCGATTATGTATTAAAAGGGCGGCTGTTTAGGTTGCCAACAGTCTTAGAACGATCACTCCAAGAATACAAAATGCGGCGCCAGCAACAAGAAGCGATCGCCCAAATTCAGCGGCAAGCGACTCGTGAAGCGATCGTCAACCGCATCGTTCAAGCCATGCGCTTCACCCTTGTACTCGACGAAGTGCTGCAAACCACCGCAGATCAACTGCACGAAGCTCTCGAAATCAGCGGCTGCGCGATATTGCAGCCAGATGCTGAGGGCTGGATCGGGATTCGCTACATGAGCTTAAAGGCAGCCGACAGAGAACGGGCGATCGGTCTAAATTGCGACTTTGCCCAACACTATCGCTTCTCCCTCGCCCGCGGAGAAACGATCGCCCTCGCCGAGTTATCGACTCTGGGCCCGGAACTGCAAGCATCAGCGGAATTTTTAGGGTTTCACTCGATCGCGATCGCACCGCTGCTCTACCAGCAATCATTTTTGGGAGGAATTTGCCTCTACCAGTGCGATCGAGCCCGCTCTTGGACTACAGAAGAACTATCGCTAGTCAAAGCCATATCCGATCAGTGCGCGATCGCGATCCACCAAGCCGAACTCTACCAACAAGCCCAAACCGAACTTGCAGAACGCAAGCGCGCCGAAGCAGCAGTCTGCGGCATCCAGCAGCAGCTAGCCACAATGGCAGCCAACATTCCCGGCTCAGTGTACCGCACCGTGCTGCATCCAGATGGCACAATCTCCCTGCCCTACATCAGTCCGGGCGTGCGCGAAGTTACTGGGATCGGCGCCGAAGAAGTGATTTCGCACCCGGAACTGTTGACCGAAATCATCCATCCAGAGGACAAAAGCTCGTGCGACAGCCGCGTAGCAGCATCGAGAGCGAGTCTTTTGCCGTGCGATCGCCAGTACCGCATCGTTCTGAGATCTGGGGAGGTCAAGTGGGTGCAAGACAGCGCTAAATTTTCCAAAAACGAAAACGGCGACGTAATTATAGACGGAGTAGCCCTCGACATCAGCGATCGCAAACAAGCAGAATCAGCCCTGCGCCAAAGCGAACAGCGATTTCGCTCGCTGATTGAAAACGCCACAGACATCACGATCATTCTCGACGCCGAAGGAATCTTCCGCTACATCAGCCCTTCCGTCAAGCGAATTTTAGGGTACGCGCCCCACCAGGCGATCGGCCGCAGCGCCTTAGAAATAGTTCACCCCGACGACAGCGCCACGATCACCGAAACCCTCCACAAAGCCATTGAAAACCCCAAAAGAAGCCAGTGCCCAGTTGAGTACCGAGTCCGCCACCGCAACGGTTCCTGGTGTTATGTAGAAGCTGTAGCCACCAACTTGCTGTACGATCCCGCAGTCGAGGGAATCGTGATTAACTGTCACGACATCACTCAGCGCAAACTCGCCGAAGAACAACTGCTGCACGATGCTTTTCACGACGCCCTCACCGGATTGCCCAACCGATCGCTATTTACCGATCGGCTCGAACACGCTCTGAGGATGGCAAAACGGCGCAAAGACTACTTGTTTGCGGTGCTGTTTCTCGATTTAGATAGATTTAAAGTAGTCAACGATTCCCTCGGCCACGCCATCGGCGATCAACTGCTAGTATCGATCGCGCGGCGTCTGGAAGCTTGTCTGAGGCCCGGAGATACAGTGGCCCGCCTTGGAGGAGACGAGTTTGTGCTGTTGTTAGAAGACATCGAGGGCATCAATGAAGCTACCACCATTGTCAACCGCCTGCACAAGAAAATCACCTCCCCTATCCTTCTAGACGGACACGAAGTATTTATCACCGCCAGCATCGGCATAGCTTTGAGTTCTGGCGAATACCTGGAACCGACAACCCTGCTGCGCGACGCCGACACAGCAATGTACCGCGCCAAAGAACTCGGCAGATCCCGACACGAAGTTTTCAACAGTTCCATGCACGCCCACGCTTTGCGGCTATTGCAGCTAGAAAACGACCTGCGGCGGGCGATCGAATCAATTAGAGAGCCGGCCAGAGAAGAAGACTTTCCCCCATTCCCCGAATCAGCCTTACCTCCCTTATCCGCAGCGCCCCAGTTTATTATTCACTACCAGCCGATCGTGTCGATCGCCACTAACACAATTACCAGTTTTGAGGCCCTAGTGCGCTGGCAGCATCCAGAACGCGGCTTAGTTTCCCCCGGCGAATTCATCACCATCGCCGAAGAAACCGGCTTGATCGTACCCTTGGGCCGCTGGGTACTCCGCACAGCTTGCCACCAAATCCGCCAGTGGCAGCAGCTATTTCCCAGCAACCCCCCCTTAAGCGTTAGCGTCAACATTTCTGTCAAACAGTTTTCTCAGCCAGATTTAATCGAATACATCGACCAAGTTCTCGCAGAAACTCACCTCGACGGCAGCAGTTTAAAACTAGAAATTACCGAAAGCGTACTCATAGAAAATTCCGAATCAGTAACAGCAATGCTGGTGCAGCTCAGAACCCGAAACATACACTTGTGCATTGACGACTTCGGCACCGGCTATTCATCGCTTTCCTACCTGCACCGCTTCCCCACCAATACCTTAAAAATAGACCGCTCTTTTGTTAGCAGGATGGGAGGTGAGTTCGATTTCAGTAAAGGAGGCATTGACCCGACAGAAATTGTGAGATCGATCGTTACTTTGTCCCACAATTTAGGCATGGATGTAGTAGCCGAAGGAGTCGAAGAATCCTCGCAACTATCTATACTAAAAGCGTTAAAATGTGAGTACGCCCAGGGATTCTTTTTCTCAAAGGCAGTAGACTCTCAAACTGCAGCAGCCCTAATCCGACAGCAAGCAGAAAATCAGAAATTGCTGACATTTAGTTTGTTAGAGAAAGGCCAGTGAACTACCCACACTAAATCGAAACGATTATAGTGTGGGTTTCTAACATCACAGAGGAATGCCTCAGAACAGACTTGCGTCCAATCTTTGGTCTTACTTCCCCTCCGTTAGCAAAAACGGCTGTTCCATCCGTCTGTAGTATCCTGAT
>NZ_JAUBTV010000098.1:0-24275 GCF_036705145.1 Microcoleus sp. B5-D4
CTCTACCGAAACATAAACCTATTCATATTCACTCATTTATTTATTATACATCGCTGATGTTATTAAATCTTCATTCCCTAGCATCATAGACTTCTCCCCGGTTCATACAGAAGATTCTCCCAATTGCAAGGCTTCCCAACTCGCTACCGCAAACTCAGCCTCCATCTGTAGCACTTGAGCTTGATACTCTGGATCTTGTACCATTTCAATCAGTGCTGCATCAATGGACGATCGTTTACCCTGAGTCTGGGTTGTTACCCGATCGCGCATCAATGCTGACAATACTTCTAAAAGCTGCTGTTGCTCGTCAGGAGTGAGATTTTGAGCCTGACTCAGTACCTCGCTATAAGTAGACATAGGCTTTATGTTGAGATTTTTGGGCTGATTGTCATTATAGCAATTTAGGATCGAGGGAAGTGCGATCGCCCTTATTTCCCCAAAGTGCGATCAGGTTATGCTATATTATAAGTAGATACGTTTTGTATATACACAATCATGCAGTTTGAATGGGATGAAAATAAAAACGCCCAAAACCTCAAAAAACATGGCATTAGCTTTGAAGAAGCTCAAGAAATCTTTGACGGAATCGTTTTTAATGCCATTGATGAGCGTTTCGACTACGGAGAAATCCGAGAAATCAGTATTGGTGCCATACAAGGTGTCGTTATCGTTACCGTAGCGCATACTGAAAGAAATGGAGCTATCCGCATCATCTCTGCAAGAAAAGCCACTCGTCAAGAAAAAAATACCTACTATGACTATCTCGCGCAAACGACTTGAAGAATTAGAAAATATTCCAGAATCTGCGATCGATACCTCTGATATTCCTGAATTAGATGCGAATTTTTGGGCAAAAGCAAAACTCGTAACACCACTGACAAAACAAGCTATTTCTTTAAGAGTTGATAGCGATGTATTAGATTGGTTTAAAAGCCAAGGAAAAGGCTATCAATCTCTAATGAACGCTGTGCTGCGCTCTTATGTTGAACATCATGTAAAAAGCAGTGAATAAATAAATGTACGATCGCCCTTATCTTCCCCAAAGTGCGATCGCCCATCTTTCTTAAACCTCAAACGGGTTAATCAGTGTGAGTTCAGCAATCCACCGAAAACCCCCTATATTTCTTGTTACTAAAGTTCTGCCATATACCAAAGCTGTTGCCGCAATAATAGCCTCCCCAAGTGTCATTATCCTTATCTGTCGCAACAGCACTGCGCGATCGAGTACAGCGTTAGAAATTGGTATAACCTCCAGCACACCAAAGAATTCCTCAAAGTACAATCTATACTCTTCAGTTAGCCCATGATAACCCAAGACTTCAAGGTAACTTATTGCCGATACAACTATGTCATTTTCGCCAATAAAATGCCTAATCTGCGAGTTTTCTGGCTGGGAAGCGTAGATAATAATATCACTATCTAGCAGCATTCATTATTCATCCCTACCTGGAAGTGGACGGTCTTGACGCAAATCTCGCTGCCATTCCACTGGATCGCTAATATCAGCAAAGACCTTATTTGCTGCAATTTTTTCCAATATTTCAACTATTCTCTGACGGCGAAACTCCGCACTTAAAGTCGATCGCTCTTCTTGTAAAGTAACGTAAACTCTGACAAGGCGATCGCCTTGTCTTGGAACCTCATTAGCCCATTCTAAAAGGTTTCCCTTCAATATAGCCTCAAATATTCGCTGCATAGCTAATATCACATATTCTTTATCTCTACTATTCTAACTCTTTTGAGCATTAAAGCTACTTGTGGGATTCTACCAGATAGTCGCAAATTTAGCTCCTGGGGCCCCGATCTTGCCTGCATTGCGATCGCCCTCAGCTTCCCCTGCATGGCAGTTTAGTTTTGAGGAATGTTGCGAGTAACTTTGATGTTATCATCTGCGCTTCAAGCTCAGTACACTGAGAAAAAAGCTGGACAAAACCATCTGCAAACCGACGGTCAGGCAAGTGAGGGAGGGAATAACTAAACGCAGAGTTTTAAAAGGGTCTAAAGTACCGAAAGCTGTTTCGCTCCAGATACTCAATGACAAAAACGAGCCAACTATTCCGATTAATATCAGCGTGACTCCGACAATCAATCCTGTCTCTAGGGTGACATTGCGAAATATTTTGTTGAGTTTGGCGTCTTCGGGCAGGAGTTTCTCGCTGATGGCAAAAATCTTGGTGAAAAAAGCGAAAGTTACTGCTTGAAAACCGATGATAATTGCGATCGCACCATACAGCAGTGTGTGTACATCAAAGCTGATACTCCCAATCTTTTGAGTACCGGGTAACAGCCAAACCACGATAATTAGACCCCAAATCATCAGCGCAGTACCCGGATACAGAAATAGCCACCGGGGACTGTAAAGCAGCATAAATCGCAGGTTCCGCCAGCCATCTCGCCAAGTTCGCAGGTGTGGCGGACGGCTGCGGCCGTCGGGAGAGAGTACGGTGGGAACTTCAGTGACTCGAAGCTTGTAGATAGAGGCTTTGACCACCATTTCGCCAGCAAATTCCATCCCCGTTGTTTGCAAGTCGAGTTTCAAAATTGACTCTCTCCTGAAACCCCGCAACCCGCAGTTAAAATCGCCGGCGGGACTTGAAAAGAATAGCTGCCCAATCCATGTCAGCGCCGGATTTCCAAAATATTGGTGCAGTGGCGGCATTGCCCCCGGTTTGATGCCCCCTTGAAAGCGGTTTCCCATAACTAAATCGTACCCTCCCCGCAATTTTTCCACAAAATGGCCGAGGTTGGAAAAGTCGTAGCTGTCGTCAGCATCGCCCATGATAATATAAACTCCGCGCGCTGCCATGATGCCTCCCATAAGGGCGCTGCCGTAGCCTTTGGCCACTACGGGTACGACTCGGGCCCCCATTCTGGTAGCGATATCTTGAGAACCGTCAGTGCTGCCGTTGTCTGCTATGATGACCTCGCCGGCAATATCAAGTTCGCGCAGGGACTTCTGTGCCTTCTCGATGCAGATTTCTAAAGTTTCTGCCTCGTTCAGACAAGGCATGACTATCGATAGTTCTAGAGTATATTCTCCGCTTGGGTTGGTCTGTTCTGGCATATATTTGTTCCACTCTCGATCGCGATCGACCATACTTGATTTTCCCGTATCTCTGCTTAAAATATTAGTGGTGAATAAAACCTAACAAAACTTAATTAAAGTTTTTCAGGTTTTTGGGGACGGCAAGTTTTGATTGTACTATAGGTTAGTAAATTTATGAATAGAAGCGTTTTTATGTTATTGCTTGCTGCAATATTGTGCGGCGTCGCAGGTCAATTTAGTCTGAAGGCAGGAGCTAAAATATTAGGGCCCATTGGCGCTGCTAATTTAATAGAAAAAATTATAGCAATGGCTACTCAGCCGTTGATAGTAGGCGGTCTTTCTTTGTATGCAATTTCTTCGATCGGCTTTATAGTAGTTTTGTCGCGGGCAAACCTTAGCATAGTCTCGCCTTTACTGTCAATTAGTTACCTGTTTACTGTTTTAGGCGGCAAACTGATATTTCACGAGCCTTTGCCTCCGCTGCGGTTGGTAGGCGTGGGGCTAATTATGACAGGAGTAATTTTTGTACTCAGAGGTCAAGCTGGGGGAGTAACTGGAGGCAACTAATACGATTTTAGATTTTAGATTTTAGATTGACGATTGAAGAATTTTAAATTAAGTCCACAGGTGAATATCATGAATATTTAACTGGGGTCTAAAATTTTTACTCGGAAGTTAAGTCAGGGTTTCTATCGGGTGTGGGGCGGTGGAAAGGGTATATGTGAGTTTTTTTCCTAAAATGATGCTGCTGTATGTCTAATATTTCTGAGCCTGTGAATCCCAATCAATTATTGAGCGATCGCACCGCAATTCTTGCTACCATGCACCAAAAAGAACGGGTGATGGCTCCCGTTTTGGAACGAGAATTTGGCGTAAATATCCTAGTACCTGCGGCGCTTGACACTGACGCATTCGGCACCTTCACCAGAGAAGTTAAACGCTTAGGAACACAAATAGAAGCGGCTCGCCATAAAGCACAAAAAGCCCTAGAAATTGCGGGCGAAACTCTTGCCTTTGCCAGCGAAGGTACTTTCGGCCCTCACCCAATGCTCCCGTATCTGCCAGCTAACAGAGAAATAGTAATTTTATTAGATAGAGCCAACAATTTAGAACTAATCGGCGACTCTTTCTCCGTTGAAACTAACTACAGTCACGAGTTAGTTTCCAGTATAGAAGAAGCAGATGATTTTGCTAAAAAAGCTGGATTTCCCGATCACGCACTGGTGGTTATAGTTGGCGACGCTGCACTCGGTAACGGCGAAATTGTCAAGGGCATTAGGACAGAAAAACAATTTTTTGACGCTGTGACAGCAGGCTTAAAAAAATCGTCAACCGGCCGAGTTCACATCGAAACAGATATGCGGGCGATGTACAATCCAACTCGGATGAAAAACATCGAAAATGCAACTCTCGATTTAGTTAAAAAATTCAAGCAATTCTGCCCGGAGTGCGGTTGGCCGGGATTCGATATTGCTGAGACGAAAATCGGATTGCCCTGCGAACTTTGCTATTTTCCGACTCAGCTAGCGCGATCGGCAATCTATAAATGCAAAAACTGCGGTTATACTAAAGAAAAACTATTTCCAGACGGTCGAGAGACTGCCGATCCTTCCCTGTGTCAATATTGCAACCCTTAAAAAAATAATTGCACAAAAATAGTAAAACTTGCCACAATATTATTGATAGTTCCCTAATTAAATTCACTAGTCAGTAACTCAGGGCTTAAGCCACTGAGCTTGTAAGAGAAATCGAATCAAGCTGTACTGACCAGCCTAAGCCCTTCGCGGGCTACGTTATTAAGGTCACGACACCCTGGGATGCGAAGCTAGTCCCTCGCTCTGTCGCTGGTAGTTAAACAGTCTTAAAGTCCCTGAGACAGTGCTGCCAGCTTAACAAGCCTCTATAACCTTGGCGAAGCTAACATTACCCCGCAAGGGAGGAGGGTAGAAATACCCTCAAAAATAGGGGAGGTTATATTAAATTCCCTCCCCTACCCCGAAAGGGGATTCAAGGCGATTGAAATCGCCGCGTCGTTTTCCTCTCAGGACTGAAGTCGCGCTCGTTTCCCACTTACCGAGTATTTTTTATGATAGCAATAGAAACAGAACGCAACTGGAAACCCGTTATTAAAGAATTCGAGGCTGTAGTCGGCAAAAATGGGGTGGTGCAGCGCCGCGAAGAATTGATTGTCTACGAGTGCGACGGACTCGCCAGCTACCGCCAGCGCCCCGCCGTGGTGGTATTGCCTCGAACTACGGAGGAAGTGGCGCAATTGGTCAAAATATGCGATCGCAACTCAATTCCCTGGGTGGCTAGAGGCGCAGGCACCGGCCTTTCCGGCGGCGCTTTGCCTGTAGAAAACTGCGTGCTGATTGTTACTGCCCTGATGCGAAAAATCCTGAAAGTAGACTTAGAAAATCAGCAAGTAGTCGTGCAACCGGGAGTAATTAATAACTGGGTAACGCAAGCAGTTAGCGGCGCGGGTTTCTACTACGCGCCTGATCCTTCCAGTCAAATTATTTGTTCGATTGGCGGCAACGTTGCCGAAAATTCGGGCGGCGTTCACTGCCTCAAATACGGAGTCACAACGAATCACGTTTTAGGATTAAAATTGGTACTTCCCGACGGTTCTATTGTCGATGTCGGTGGCGAAATTCCCGAAATGCCCGGTTACGATTTAACTGGTGTATTTGTCGGTTCCGAAGGCACTTTAGGAATCGCTACAGAAGTTACTTTGCGAATTCTCAAAGCGCCAGAATCGATTTGCGTTCTCCTAGCGGATTTTTCCAGTATAGAAGCAGCGGGCGAATCAGTTTCCGATATTATCAGCGCTGGCATTATTCCCGGCGGCATGGAAATCATGGATAACATCAGCATCAATGCTGTGGAAGATGTGGTGGCAACTGGATGTTATCCCCGCGATGCGGCGGCAATTCTCCTCGTAGAAATCGACGGTTTAGAAGTGGAAGTTGCCACAAACAAACAGCGGATTGCTGATATTTGCAAGCATAACGGAGCACGAAATATCACCACGGCAACTGACCCGGAAACGCGCCTAAAAATTTGGAAAGGGCGGAAAGCTGCTTTTGCGGCGGCGGGTCATCTCAGCCCGGATTATTACGTGCAAGACGGCGTAATTCCGCGAACGCAAATGGCTTATGTTTTGAAAGAAATTGAGGGTTTGAGCGAGAAATACGGTTATCGAATTGCCAATGTTTTTCACGCGGGAGACGGAAATTTGCACCCGCTGATTCTGTACGATAACGCGGTAAAAGGTGCGCTGGAAAAGGTGGAAGAATTGGGCGGGGAAATTCTCAGGCTTTGTGTGAAAGTTGGCGGAAGTCTTTCGGGGGAACACGGCATCGGTGCTGACAAGAAGTGTTTTATGCCGGATATGTTTTCGGAGGTTGATTTGGAGACGATGCAGTGGGTGCGTCAGGTGTTTAATCCGAAAGGTTTGGCGAATCCTGGGAAGATGTTTCCGACACCGAAGACTTGCGGGGAAGCCGCGAGGGCTAAGGTTGAAACTTTTAAGAAGTTGGAGGGTGCAGAGGTTTTTTAATTCGCTTTTTATGCGGGTAAGGTGAGCCGAAAAGTACCCTATAATTCTCTTTACAATGGGGAGGCAGAGCCCCTAAGTATGCGTTCCCAGCCAGAGTCTGGGAACGAGAAAAAGCGATTTTTCTCGTTTTGTAGGAGTGCGAGTCCCGCTCGCTTGTTTGCCTATATATCAAGTTGGTAAGCTGCAGATTGCACATTCCGCGCTAATGTGCGATCGGAATTCTGATAATAAATTCCGTGCCCTTGCCCAATTCCGAATTACAAGATAATTCGCCTTTGTGTCTTTCTACAATAATTTGATAGCTAATTGACAAACCCATTCCCGTGCCTTTGCCAATGGGCTTGGTAGTAAAAAATGTATCGAATATCTGCTGTTTGACTTCCTCAGTTATTCCCGGGCCGTTGTCGGCAATTTTAATTTCTACAAAATTGCCGACTACTTCCGTACCAATCCTAATCTGGCTGGGATTTTCTAGCATTTCTCGACAAGTTTGCCTACTGTTGGCATCTTCTAAAGCATCGATCGCATTGCTGAGAATATTCATAAAAACTTGATTGATGGGCCCAGCAAAACACTCAACATTCGGCAATTTTCCGTAGTGTTTTACAATTTGAATTGGCTGCTTTTCTCCGTTCCCTTTCAAACGGTGATTGAGAATTAACAGCGTGCTGTCAATACCTTCGTGGAGGTTAACGGGTTTCATCTGTGAATCGTCATGGCGCGAGAAGTTCCGCAGCGACTGCACAATCTGGCAAATCCGCTCGACACCAACGCTCATTGAAGACAGTATTTTAGGTAAATCTTCAGCTAAAAAATCGAGATCTTTTTTTTCTCTTTCCTCTTGAATTTCGGCGACTGGATTAGGATAGTGCTGTTGATAAAGTTGGAGGTGGTAAAACAAGTCTTGAGTATAATTTGTGAGATGAGCGAGATTGCCGTAAATGAAGCTGACTGGGTTGTTAATTTCGTGAGCGACCCCGGCAAGTAGCAATCCCAAACTAGACATTTTTTCGCTTTGAACTAATTGGGAATTAGTGGCTTTGAGTTGCTCAAGTGTGGCTGCTAGTTGAGCGGCTTGTTCTCTGCTTTGTGCTTCGGAATTATGCAAGGCTTCTTCGGCTTGTTTGCGCTCAGTGATGTCTCTCTGTACGCCAATAAAATGAGTTAATTTTCCCATTCGATCGCGCACAGGAGATATGGAGAAACAATTCCAGAAAGCGGTTCCGTCTTTGCGGTAATTCTTTAATATTACCTTGCATTCGCTTTCTGTTTGCAAGGCTTGGCGAATTATTTCTACTGCCGCCGGATCGGTATCGCTTCCGTGCAAAAATCGGCCGTTTTTTCCGATAATTTCCTGCCGCCGATAACCTGTCATGCTTTCAAATGCGGGATTGCAATAAATAATTGGATGTTCGGGGTCAGTGGCGTCAGAAATCGTAACTCCGGTGCTAGTAGCTGCTATAGCTCGATCGTACAACCAAAGCATTTCTTCTGCGCGCTTGCGATCGGTAATGTCCCGCAGCGTAGCTAAATAAGCCATTTCTCCATCCCATTCCGTTTCCACAACCCGCATTTCTACTACAGCATTTGCTTTTTGCTTGCGAATAGCTTCAACTTCTGTTTGCACGACGCGAGTTCCTGGTGCTTCCGTTTTTCCAACTTGGGGAATAATATCCGTCGCCATCTCAAGGTCGCAAGCTGAAACTTCTACTACTAAATTGCCAAAAAATGCTTGCCCTAGAAGTTCCTCTGCTTTGCAGTTAAACAGCGCTTCTGCTGACTGGTTGGCAAAACAAACAAGTCCTCGCTTGTTAACGATTGCGATGCCGTCGGCATTTTTTTCGATCACATTCCGAAACCGAGATTCGCTAGCTTTCAAATCCTGCTTTAGCTGTTCCATTGCTCGCTCCATCTGCTGCAATTCGCACAAACTAACACTATAAGCTTCGGAAATGTTGGCCTCGGTCGAATTCTGGCCTCTTTTTTGGGAAATCTGTTGGTAGCCTGTTCTATTGGTCAGATTGGGAGCAGTTTTTTTATGGTTCCTGCTAATATTACTGAGTTTATTTTCGGGATCGGATTCTTGAAAAAACATATGTCAAACCTACCAAATTATTGTTTAGATTAAGGTGTTGCGATCGCCCAACTTTCCGGGAAGTTTAGGGAGAGAGCAATTTACACCCGATGCTAGCACATTACTTTTAGAATTCATCATAAAACATCGTTAAAATTCAAGAGCGATCGCCCTATAATTATCTATTAAGTTTTATTAAGTAATTTCAACAACATTGACACTTACGTAGCGACACTAACTGTGAAAGCTGGATATGGCTGCAATCCCCCTCGCACTCACAAAATAATCAGTTCCACGCGCAAGTCCTAAATATTTTGAAGCCACTGGTCAGTATAAAATATTATATAGTTTTGACAAAAAATATGCGTCAAGATAAGCGAACTCATCTTTGGTTTGTTAAAAATAATCATAATTAGCCATTCCCAAATCATGTGCCTGCCACCAGATTTGGTATAGAATATAACCTGTCTATTTTTGCGATCGCAACTTCAAACCAATGGCACGTCTAGCACTTCTGAGCACATCCAATAAAACCGGACTAATCGACTTAGCGCGCAGTCTAGTAGAAGAATTTGAATTTGACATAATTAGTAGTGGCGGGACAGCAACGGCCCTCAAAGAAGCAGGCATCCCAGTCACCAAAGTTGCGGAATATACTGGTTCTCCCGAAATTTTGGGAGGGCGAGTCAAAACACTTCACCCACGAATCCACGGTGGCATTTTAGCACGACGCGATGTACCGGAAGACCTCGCAGATTTAACCGCAAATCAAATTCGGGCGATCGATCTAGTTGTAGTGAATCTGTATCCATTTGAAGAGACAATTTCTAAACCAGGAGTTACTCTAGCAGACGCAATTGAGCAGATAGATATCGGCGGCCCAGCAATGTTGAGAGCTTCCGCCAAAAACCACGCTCATTTGACAGTTTTGTGCGACCCAGAACAGTACAATACTTATTTAAAAGAACTGCGGGAAAATGGCGGTCAAGCATCCTTAGAGTTTAGGCAAAAAAGCGCGCTGGAAACCTTCAAACATACAGCAAACTACGATCGCGCGATCGCAAATTATCTCAGCAGCAGCCAATCCGCTGAAGAATCTTCGCTACCAGAGCAGTTTAATTTATCAGGAAAAGAGTTGCAAACTCTGCGCTACGGGGAAAATCCCCATCAAGCGGCTACCTGGTATCAAAGCGGAACTACACCCACAGGCTGGACGACTAGCACCATCCTGCAAGGCAAAGAATTAAGCTACAATAACTTAGTAGATTTAGAAGCAGCAAGGCGGCTGATCGTAGAATTCCCCGACACACCCGCCGCCGCTATTCTGAAGCATACAAATCCTTGCGGCACAGCCTTGGGAACAACTATTTCTGAAGCGTATCAAAAAGCCTTCGACACCGATTCAGTCTCAGCTTTCGGCGGCATTGTCGCCCTCAACCGCCCGATTGATGCTGCTACCGCAACGGCGTTAACTCAAACATTTTTAGAATGTATCGTCGCGCCGGGGTGCGAACCAGAAGCAGAAGAAATTATCAAAAAAAAGGCGAAAGTTCGAGTATTAATTTTGCCAGATTTGACTCAAGGGCCTCCACAAACTGTTAAAATTATTGCAGGCGGTTTGCTGGTGCAAGACTCAGATAATGTAGTAGAAGAAACTAGCAAATGGCGGATTGTTACTGAGAAACAGCCGACGGCGGCAGAATTGGAAGAATTGCTGTTTGCTTGGAAAGTAGCGAAACACGTCAAATCAAATGCGATCGTTGTGACGCGCGATCGTACTACAATCGGTGTCGGCGCCGGACAAATGAATCGCGTCGGTTCGGTTAAACTAGCATTGGAACAAGCAGGAGACAAGAGCAAAGGAGCGATTTTGGCTAGCGATGGTTTCTTTCCCTTCGACGATTCAGTCAAAACTGCGGCTGAGGCGGGCATAATTGCGATCGTCCAACCGGGAGGAAGTATGCGCGATCGAGATTCCATTGAAGCCGCCAACCAACTCGGAATCACAATGGTTTTCACCGACATCCGCCACTTCTTGCATTAATTAAGTTCGTAGCAATGACATTTTGCACCTCTATTATGAACAGGCAAGATGCCTGTTCCACAAAGAGTTAATTCTATTGTGGGTTGGGCTTCTAGCCCGCCCTCAAGCAATGATTGAATTTTTGTTCTTCCATCTTCCTTCTTGCATCTTCCTTCTTTCTTCTCCCATCCCTCCATCCGTTACATCCGTTACAGAATCCGTTGCCGAACTTCCTTCTTCTTCTATAACTAACGGCTATGACTAGCACAATTCAACCGCAAATTAAACCCCAAGACATAAAAGTCAAAATCCTGCTCACCGGGGGACATCAATGCACCGTCACCCTCAAATCTGATACACCATTATTGCACAGCCTGATCAAAACATTAGTCGATCGCACCCAACAAACACTCAGTTTTTCGCCCTTATTTCAAATCCCCATAGACGACGGGCGTTCCACCCTTTTTTTTCCCGGCGAACACCTAGTCGGATTAGTCACAGAACCCCCAATTTACTTGCAGCAACTGCAACCGCAGCAGCCTGCAACTCCTGTAGAAATTCCCGCCGAAATTCCCGCCGAAATTCCCGCCCCTGCGCCGCCTGTAAATGACGACTTAATATCTCGCTACGCCCAAATAGACAACTTTTTGACCCCTGCCGAAAAGAACAAACTCCTTAAATATGTCTTAGCAAAAGAATCACAATTTGTGACTACCAGCACCTCAACAAATGCCGAAGATTACCGCCGTTCGATGGTACTCCACTCGTTCCCCGAATTTTCCGAACTGATGGTTAATCGCATCAAAGCAATTCTCCCCGACGTGCTGCAAAAATTAAATATTCCCTCATTTCCGCTTGGTGAAATAGAAGCTCAGTTAACCATGCACAATGACAACAACTTTTACAAACTTCACAACGATAGTGGCTCTCCAGATACCGCCACCAGATTTTTTACTTACGTTTACTATTTCTATCGAGAACCCAAGGCTTTTTCAGGTGGCGAGTTGCAGATTTATGACAGCAAAATCGAGAACAATTTCTATGTGGCAGATAAGACATTCAGAACTGTTGAACCGCGCAATAATAGCATCGTATTTTTTCTGAGTCGCTATATGCACGAAGTTTTGCGAGTTAGCTGTCCCTCAAAAGCTTTTGCTGATAGCCGATTTACTATTAACGGCTGGGTACGTAAAGCAAATTGAGGTTAATATCATGTCGGGTCGAGCTACCGCGATTTTTGTAGGGGCGGGTTCCACCAACCATAATCGCCAATAATTGACAATCTCAAAAACCCGCCCCGACCGGGATATTATGGTTAATCGATCGGACATGATATAATTCATTGTCCGGGACGCACTAATCACGTAATTTGGTCATTCTGAGTGAAGCGAAGAATCTCAAATTATTGCCACACCATTACAATGCGTAAGTCCCCATATCTGAGATTCTTCACTTCCCAAAGCCTACCCTCAGAATGACAGAATTACCTTACTCAAAACTATTTCATTCTTACTCCAGTGCTCCAGCACTTTTGAGCAATTTTACCACACTGGAATAACCCTTAAACTCAGCCAACATTAAAGCTGTATAATTTCCCGGATTTTTGTGGTTTAGTTCTGAACCCGCCTCAATTAAAATCTTTACTGCATCAGGATAACCCCGATGCGCTGCCCACATTAAAGCTGTTGCGCCCGAATCATCGAGCAAGTTGACATCGGCACCTTTTTCGACTAATAATTGGACGATCGCAATATAACCGCGATCGCACGCCTTCATTAAAGCCGTTTTCCCCAAATCCGCCGGGATATTCG
Organism: Microcoleus sp. B5-D4; assembly: GCF_036705145.1. NCBI lineage: Bacteria > Bacillati > Cyanobacteriota > Cyanophyceae > Oscillatoriales > Microcoleaceae > Microcoleus > Microcoleus sp. B5-D4. Next base: position 12,517 of record NZ_JAUBTV010000098.1, read on the forward strand.
GATCAGCACCGCCGTCAAGCAAAGCCTTCACCGTCTCGGTATGTCCGTGAAAAGTAGCCAGGGTCAAAGCCGTCTCCCCAAAGTTTTTAGCATTCAGAAAATCAGCCCGATTTGAATTTACTTTTTGCAGCAAAGCCGATACGATCGCACTATGGCCGTGAACAGCAGCCACCAGTAAAGGCGTATCGCCCAACCGATTTCTAGAACCGACACTAGCACCTCGGTTTAAGAGCAATTCCACCACATCTTCGTAGCCTTCAACCACGGCAAAATTCAAAGCAGTTTCATCATCTTTATCCTTAGCGTTGATATCCGCGCCCGCATCGAGTAAGATATGGGCGATCGCCGCATTTCCACCAGCAGCAGCGGCCATCAAAGCCGTGCCCCCATCTCCATTTTTCACATTCGCATTACCACCCGCACCAAGCAAAGTTTGCACCACATCAGTATTGCCGGCATCCGCAGCCAAAGTTAAAGCAGTTTCGCCGTCTTTGTCGGGAACTTCGACATCAGCACCAGCAGCCAACAGCGCCTCGACAACAGCCAAATTTCCCGCCGTCGCAGCCAGCATCAAAGCAGTTTTGCTCTCTAGATTTTTAACATTAGCATCCGCCCCACAATTGAGCAAAATTCGCACAATTTCAGCGCTTCCTTGACGGACAGCTAAAAACAGCATAGAATTGTCAGCAACAGCACCCGCATCCACCAAAGCTTTGACAACAGCTTCGTGACCCGATAAAGCAGCTATTTTCAGAGCTGAATCTCCATCTTTATCTTGTACATTTACATCAGCATTAGCATCAAGTAACATCCGCACAACATTGATATCGCCCTTCAGAGAAGCCGCCATCAAAGCCGTACTTCCATCATCATTTTTAGCATTAACATCAGCACCTGCAGCGAGCAACAGCCGCACAGAGTCAGCCTGTTTGTGAGCCGCCGCCAGCATCAAAGCCGTTAGCCCAAAACGTCTGCTCACCTGGTTGACATTAGCGTCATTGTTTAGTAGAATACGCACAATTTCCGTATAGCCCTTTTGGGCAGCAAACATCAAAGCCGTCGTCCCCTCAGAGTCTTTGGCGTTAGCGTTAACATTCTTAGCGAGTAAAGCTTGGACGTGAATAATGTTGCCAGTCTTGGCGGCTTGAATCAATACAGCGTCTTGTTTAGTGGCAGGCATAATAGTCTCTCATACCGTATATTTTTACCATCACATGAGACGGCCTGACTGGTATGCTAAGTTTTATGAAGTATGTTTGCTAATCCTCAGAACACTATGAATCTCGAAATTCCTCAGTCAGTGAAAGTTTGGAGCCAATTCTTCCACCCAGTTTTAATGTGGGTACTGCTGGCCATCTCATTTTATGCTTTGTATCTCGGCCTGCAAATCCGACGTACCAGAAGTGCCGAAGGCGAAGTCAAAAAAGAGTTAATTAAGGGCAAATTCAACATCAAGCATCACCAGATGGGTTCTTTGCTGCTAGCCTTGATGGTAACGGGGGCAGTGGGGGGGATGGCCGTCACCTACATCAACAACGGCAAGCTATTTGTCGGCCCGCACTTGCTAGCAGGGTTGGGAATGACGGCAATAATTGCGATCGCAGCCTCGCTGACTCCTTTGATGCAAAAAGGCAATGATTTGGCGAGAAACACTCACATCTTTCTGAATGTTGTGCTCTTGGGGCTGTTTGGCTGGCAAGCGGTATCAGGCGTGGAAATCCTGCAAAGAATTATCAGCAAAATGTGATAATTTGAGTAAGAATTACAGATATTGGGTAGGGACACGGCAGTGCCGTGTCCCTACATCTTTACGAGCAAAAGGGTGTTATAATGAACGTATAAGTAAGCCAATTAGTCTCAATTCAACTTTTCTTAGCAAAGACAAGAAAACTAATATGCCTTCTTTAAAAATACATCGCCAATATCAATCCGGCCTCGAAAAAATTATAGCCTTGGACAACTCAGTGTTTGAGGCTATTTTGACTGCGTTGAGAAAAACAGTCCCTGGGTTGCCTATTGATGATTTAGTCAGAAACGTAGAGTCAGAGGTAGAAAACACGAACCATGATGATTTAGTCAATATACTAGAGAGTATTATTCCCATATACGCTTTAAAGAAAACTTATGCTTGGACAGTGGAAGAACTAGCAGATGAGCTTATTGCGGCTGTTGATGAATTTGAAGAACTCTCTAACTTATCAACCGAAGAAAAAAAGCGATTTTGTCAAAAGCTTAATGACTTGTTGATGCCGAATAGCTTTTTAGAATCGGCATCAAAAGCCAAAGATGTTTTAAAAGTATATTTGTTGCCTTCAGGAATTCCTGCTGATGACTTCCCGATTAAAAGCAAGGTAGAACTGGAAGCAGAGTTTAAGAAGTTCGCGGAAGAATGGCGCGTCGAGACGGGGATGCTATCATTAGTTACACAGAAATCAATGCACCAGGCTTATCAGAGAATTATCGGCATGGGACAGCCAGTTATCCCCTTGATTTTGCGTGACCTCGAACAAAAACCAGACCATTGGTTTTGGGCGTTGAGGGCAATTACTGGTGACAATCCGGTAAAACCCGAACAGCGCGGCCGGATGAAGCAAATGGCCCTAGCGTGGATACAATGGGGAAAAGAACACGGTTATGAGTGGTAAGCTAGAGTACCGAAAAATATTGAGATTTCCTAACTTAGAGCTTACTGAATATCAAGTAACAAGTGAAGAAACAGTAGATTATAATTGTTTTGCTTTTGCTGCTGGCGAAGAGGAATGCAGATGGGACCCGGTAGACCCTGATGGGTACTGGCCGGATGGTGTTTCAAGAGAGTTAACGCTGGAAGCTTTTATCCAAGCTTATCAAACTATTGGATATGAACCTTGCGAGAATCGTGACCTTGAACCGGGGTTTCAAAAAATAGCAATATACACCTATAACGGCCAGCCACAGCACGCAGCCCGACAAGAAAAGGATGGTAAGTGGAAAAGCAAGCTAGGGGATTGGGAAGATATCGAACATGAATTAGAAGGGTTAGAAAATCCTAACTATTATGGAGTTGTTCACCAAATATTAAAGCTAGCGATAATCCCGATCAATATTTCTTAGACGGAAATTCAATTTTTGAAGAGTACACTCTTGGACGCACACACTCTATTTGTTAGGATTAGCTATTTTTTATATGGTTTAATAGCCAACCTGTCCTTTGGATGATATAATAGACTAAAGTTAAATTGAGCGAACAAATTATAAGATTAATTAGGGAGTTTTTTGAAATCCAAAGAAGGAAAGCCATGCTAGAAAACCTGATCAAATACTTTGTCTACGCAACAAAAGGCTATATTACAAAAACGCAGTTAATCAAGTTTTTGTACTTAGCCGATCTTTATGCGGTCAAATGGACAAACAAGCAGCTTACTGATTTAGATTGGCGTTATTATTACTATGGGCCTTGGAATGAAGGCATAGAGGCTGTTTTAAATCAAATGAATGGCAAAGAGATTGTTCAAGAATCTCAGGGAGAAAGTATATTCATCAGACTTGGTGAGGGAGCTGGTAATGTGGATGATTTAAAGTTACCTTTAGGTCTGAAGCTGATGCTTGACAACATCAGGAGAGAATGGGCGGGTGCAGGAGAGGATAAACTGCATCAGTTACTAGAATATGTCTATAGCACTGCTCCCATGCTTGAGGTTAAATATAGCCACGAACCAGAGGAACAGGTGAGACTTAATCTGTACAAAGAAAGAGAAAAGTTAATGAGTGAATTGGGGTGAGCGAGTGGCTGGACAAAAACCGCGTCAAGGTTGGATTTATTTTATCAATCCCTATAGAGTATCTCTTCGTTGCAAACTCGGTCATCATCATATTTATGACATAAATGAACCAGGGGAGATTGAGTGCCAGACAATTTCTTGCACTCAGGTGATTAATTCGAGTCGGGTTTTTCGCGGAGAGCATCCTTATATCGTTTGGACAAGTGACCAATTTCAAGATGAATCTAAATACATCCAAACTTTGACGCTGATTCCGTTGACTTCACAAGAAACCTATAAAGGTTTGCCAACTGTATATCCGATTAATTCTACAAGCACAAATGGTCTTGATAAGAATTCCTTCGCTCTAGTGCATCAGATATGTACTGTTGATGCTAATTGTTTTAAAGACTCGCAAGGGGATTGGCTTAAGCGAGTTGGACAACTGGATAAAGCAGATAAGGAAGCGATAGAGGAACGTTTAAAGTATTTTTTGAATATTGGGGATAATCCGGGTGAAGATTGGTTTATTAAAAATGCGTCTATAGAACTTTTGCAGAAAGTGTTTAATTCTCTAGCGGATGAAACCACAAAAAGTATGGCTATAGAAAAACTGATCGACGATTTGCGATCGTAGTCAATAGACATCTACAATAATTATTGTGGAACACGCAGGATGCTTGTTCAAGACTTGCTTTTCTAGAGATGTCTAGTCAAACAGCGGCAATTCTAGCTGAATTGGTTCTAATTGCGGTTTTGGTTATAATTGCGGTTTTGGTTCTAATTGCGGTTGCGCTTTCTTGCTGCGTTGTTTTTTGTTGGCCGCAGGCTTTTTAGCAGTTTTGGCAACGTTTTCTCTGTTTTCCCTTTCGGCGCGAATCCGTTCTAATAATACGGAGGCAGGCTCGTCGTTGGGGTCTTGGGGAACCAGTTCACCCCGAAAGGCTTTGGCGAGGATGGCTTGCTATTCTTGCACCAAAACTGGTGGAAACCTCACCCCAATATTTACTTACTGGAGCATCGCCTAGTCTCAGCCAGTCGGCGAAGGAGCCGAATCCAGGCGCAAAATAGATAAGGGAAATTTATAGGTTTAAAACTTTTTGCGGGGGGTTTTAGAGCATAAGTTTTACTTATTAACTTTTACTTTTTAAGAGTTTCAAAGAAGTTAAAGCCTAAAACTCAATGCCAAAGCCCCACAAAGCTTTGAAGTTTTAACCGGGAAGAGGAAACGCAAAAATGAGCATAGCTAATACTGTCTGAAATTTATGACGTTCGAGAGCTAAGTTTTACCGTGAGAATAAAGAGTTAACAGGTAAAAACAGACTAAAATAGCAGTAAACAAAAAGTGTCTACAACCGTGGACACTTTGATTCTGCATATTTCACGCAAGGAGTAATTATGGGCGAAGCAAAACGTAGAGAACAACGAGATTCAAGTTTTGGTCAGGTTTTCCAGGACTCACAAAAACGCTTAGACAGCATAAAGATGGGGGCGCTTAAGATACAAAAAGATTTGACCTATTTTTTAACAGACCATGAAGTGGTTCGAGCAACAAATCGACTAATAACTAATTACGATATGTCTGGCGTTGAGGCAGTCGAATTATACAGGCAATGTGGATCAAAAATTCACAATCAAAGATTGTTAGACGCTTTAAAGGAGTCTCAAGGGCTACTTATACCCTTGTTATATATAGCTATTTTTGCTCAGGTAGCAAGTACGGCCAAGAAGACTGAGGCTATACATTTCTGGGACAATTGCTGGACAGTTTCAACACTTATTTTAGGCGCAGCAAATATTGCAAACCCGCAACTTTGTCCTTGGCTTCTAGTCTTAAGTAGCGGATTCTCACACGTTTTAGACACGTTGAGAAAATCTCTTGATGAATCTGCGATAGCCGAGTTTGAACACGTTTTTTACGCAGAAGACAGATCGTTGCACTCGCTGGGAGAAACAACAATAGGACTAGGGATGGCTTTTGGGTACAAAAATATTATTTATGCTGGAGAATCCTTAATTGTTTACAAAGGAGTTGACAGTGGTACTTCCTTGAAAGATAGAGGGGATTTAATGATTGCGTGTAAACACGCAAGCGGTTGTTGGAATCATTATCCATCCTCAGAAAACATGAAAATTCCATTGTCTGACTACAAAAAGGCGAAAGCAAAGTTGAATGAATTCCCTATTTCTTTAATAGGGGAATTGATACATCCTCAATCAGAGAAACTGGCAAAATTATTAGGACTAGCAATCAAAGGGAAGTACGCTTGTTTAATCAAGAATAAATAGAACACTAGATTTGGGTTACTTACAACACTTAACTTTCAGGTTTGTATGTAATGAGCTAATAACACATCGTAAGCTGCTTGCTGCTCTCGCTCGTTAAGAGCCAAATGATAAGTCTGCGTGTGAGTCGCGAGGCTATGCCCCATCTGCTTAGCGGCCAGCGTTGCATCTAGTCCAAAACTCATCGCCCGAATTGCCCAAGCGTGCGGCAAATCATAAGCGCAAAAATTGGCGGGCGATCGCGAAAAGAATTTGCAAACGCGATCGCCAAGATCAGCATGGCATTCACCCGTAACAGGTGGTCTCTTAATGTCCGCTAGCTCCCACTATTCTGCCCACTCTGGTCTTAATGGTCAGCACTTTTTGCATTGCATTAAATTTGCATTACTTTCCGCAATCAATTATGCACATTTAAATACAATTTACAGTCTATAATAAACCCAAAAACCTTGTCACACAAGCATTTAAGACTTATTAAAAATACTAAAAATTAAGGCGGCACCCAGATTTGAACTGGGGGTGGAGGTTTTGCAGACCTCTGCCTTACCACTTGGCTATGCCGCCGTCACGTCTGAAATTTGACGTTTTCTTATAGTACACCAAATCTCGAAAATTTTAACATACCTGTCAAAAATTTCGTGAAGCGCAGCTATCCCCTAGGGAATCGCCCTTTTTTCCACACCTCCAAAACCCATCCGAGGCTATTCTAGAACTACATCGATCGCCCGCAACACCAGCCATGACACCAGTTTCTCCCCTACTCGTCGCCCAAATCACCGACACTCACTTGTTTGCAGAGCTCGATCGTACTTGGAAAGGCCTCTCAACAACCCGCACCCTTCAAGCAGTTCTCGATCGCGTGCAACAGATACAGCCGCCGCCCGACTTACTCCTACTCACAGGCGACTTGTCCCAAGACGAAACACCAGAATCCTACCAGCGCCTCGTCTCCCTCATCGCCCCCCTCGGAATACCCGCCTACTGGATACCTGGGAACCACGACAACATCCCAGTTATGGCAGAAATCTTAAATCAGTCGCCTCTTTCCCCAGAAAAATCATGGATGCTAGGAAACTGGCAATTTCTGTTGCTTTCGAGTGTGGAAGCCGGATGCGACGGCGGGCGGCTTTCCCCAGAAAGCTTGCATTGGCTGGACTCTCAACTGCAACAAACGGGCGATCGACCTGTTATCATTGCCTTGCACCATCATCCTTTGCCGATCGACTCTGAAATCATGGATGGAATGATGCTGCACAATGCCGATGAATTTTTGGCAATTGTCGATCGATATTCTCAAATCAAAATCGTTCTTTGTGGCCACATTCACCAAGAATTTCAACAACAGCGGGGCTCAGTTACCTACTTGGGGACACCCAGCACCTGCCTCCAACTTTTACCCAAAAGCCATCCGATTATAGTTGACGAAATCCCGCCGGGATTTAGATTGCTTGAATTGGCGATCGACGGTACTTGGAACACCAGAGTTGAGCGAGTTGCCGCACAATCGCCACTAAATTAATATTTTTTAGTGTGCTTAAAATTGATATCAAATTTACATTCTGTTGTCAATCCATCAGCAGATAGATTTTTTTAGCGACCCCATCTTTTATGATATTTATTAACCATAGATTGCAGACATACGTAAACTAGCGAGCTACGAACATAAATGTCGATCGCAATTTAACAAAACAGGAAAAACTAAATATATGTCTGAACTAAATGGCGTCATGATGCAGTATTTCCACTGGTACAGCCCCGACGACGGCAGCCTGTGGAATCAGCTAGCGAAATCTGCAAAAGATTTAGCCAAAATAGGCGTTACATCCCTTTGGTTGCCACCCGCCTATAAAGGAACGGGCGGCGGTATGGATGTAGGTTACGGCGTCTACGACTTATTCGATTTAGGCGAGTTCGACCAAAAAGGGTCGGTACGCACTAAATACGGCACAAAAGATGAGTATTTGGCCGCGATAAAAGCTGCACAAGATGCTGGAATTCGGATTTATGCCGATGTTGTCTTCAACCACAAATTAGGTGCCGATGCAGAAGAAGAAGCCGAAGCTACACCCTTCAATCCCGACAACCGGAATGACACCGTAGGCGAATATCAAAAAATCAAAGCTTGGACGCATTTTACCTTCCCCGGCCGCGACAAAAAATATTCCAGCATGGAGTGGCATTGGTGGCATTTTGACGCCATTGATTACAACGTTTACAACACAGAAACCCATGCCGTTTACCTGCTAAAAGGCAAAGAATTTGATCAAGGAGTAGACTTAGAAAAAGGTAATTTTGACTACCTGATGGGTTGCGATTTAGATATGGACAACCCAGAAGTCAGCGGGGAGTTAAAATACTGGGGTGAGTGGTATGTCGATACAACAAACGTTGACGGCTTTCGCTTCGATGCCGTCAAACACGTTAAAGCAGAATTTTTCCAAGAATGGTTGGAACACGTTCGTAACTATGTCAAACGCGACCTATTTGCCGTCGGCGAATATTGGTCTTACGAAGTGGAAGCTTTGCATTACTTCATCCAAGCAACGGACGGTAAAGTCTCCTTATTTGACGCGCCCCTCCACTACAACTTCTACGCTGCTAGCAAAGCCGGCAATAGCTACGACTTGCGAACCATTTTTGATAACACCCTCGTCCAACAGCAACCAACCCTCGCCGTTACCTTGGTTGACAACCATGATTCTCAACCATTACAATCCCTAGAATCTGTTGTCGAGGCTTGGTTTAAACCTCTTGCCTACGCTTTAATCCTGCTGCGGCGCGAAGGATATCCGTGCATTTTTTACCCGGATTATTACGGCGCTAACTATAAGGATAAAGCAAATGATGGCAATGAATACGAGATTTGGCTAGACAAACATCAGTTTATGGTAGATAAATTTTTGTTAGCGCGCCAAACTTATTCCTACGGCAATCAGTACGATTACTTCGACCACGCCAACACTATTGGCTGGACCCGACTCGGAAATGAAGAACATCCGGGCGGCATGGCTGTGGTACTCAGTAACGGAGGCGATGGCACCAAGTTTATGGAAGTCGGACAACCGAATCGAACTTATATTGACATCACCGAACACATCAAAGAACCAATCACAACTAATGACGATGGTTGGGCTGATTTTCGGTGTAACGCTGGTTCTGTTTCGGTCTGGGTGCCCCAGCCGTAAGGACTACGTTAAAATTGACGTAATCCTCTGCCTAAAGTAGGGTGTGCACTGCACACCTTACTGCTATAATTAGTACCTTAAACCACTTTTAAGTTGCATGATTTTGATGACGGAAAGTTGTTTGTAGTGAGGACTTTAGTCCTCTATAGAGTATTATTTTTATGCTATGCGATCGCGCAAAAAAATATTTATCTAAAAAAATATGAAACTTTCAGAAAAAGTTGCAGTTATTACCGGCGGTGGGTCGGGAATTGGTCATGCAGCAGCAATTTTAATGGCCAAGGAAGGCGCAAAAGTTGCTATTATCGATCACATTTTGGAAACGGGGCAAGAAACCGTCCGCCAGTTGGTCAATGAAGGAGGCTGCGGGCTGGCTATTGCCGCAGATGTTGGAGATTCTGGGCAAATGCAAAAAGCGTTTCAAACAATTTTTGATGAATATCAAAGAATTGATATTTTGTTTGCAAATGCGGGTATTAACGGTGTATGGTCGCCGATAGAGGAGATAGAACCCGATGAGTGGGATCGGACAATTAACACTAACCTCAGAGGAACATTTTTGGCTGTTAAGTATGCTGTTCCTCATCTGAAAAAACAAGGAGGTTCAATTGTAATTACATCATCGATTAATGGCACCAGAAGTTTCAGGAAAGTTGGTGCCACGGCCTACGCTTGTTCAAAAGCTGCCCAAGTAGCCTTTGCAAAAATGCTGGCGCTAGAACTCGCAGCCTGCCAAATCCGAGTCAATGTGATCTGTCCGGGCGGGGTGCTAACTGCTATTGAAGAAAGCACCGTTAAGCGCCATCTCGATCGCATTCCAGTGGACCCTGATTCCATTCAAGACATGATTCCTTTGACGGATAATACGGCCGGTTCTAGCGAAGAAGTCGCCCAATTAGTGTTATTTCTGGTATCACATTCCTCCAGCTTCATCACAGGTACTGAAGTCTGGATTGATGGTGGCGGTTCTTTGATTTAAAATCTCTATAGCAGCAATTTAAAGAATCTTGCTACCAATTACCCATCTAAAATCTAAAATCTAAAATCGATTGACTGACTATCAAGCAATTTGGTCACAAGCCCCCGGATTTATCACTAGGCTCAATTCTTCAATCTAAAATCTAAAATCTAAAATCTAAAATCGATTGACTGACTATCAAGCAATTTGGTCACAAGCCCCCGGATTTATCACTAGGCTCAATTCTTCAATCTAAAATCTAAAATCTAAAATCTAAAATCGATTGACTCTCCATTGTTGAACAGCAGTTTGCAATGTCTGGGGCAGCCACTTATCATACTGAGGATAAACAGGCAAACGCTGCACAAGTTGCCATCCCGATGCTGCTAAAATTTCTGTTAAAGTTTGGTGTTGCAGGTGAGGATAATCGGGATTAACTTCATCCCGTGGCCCGATTCCTCCTAAATCTCTAGCACCTGCTTCTAAACAAGCAAGTAATATGTCTGGCTGTGCAACTAAATTGGGGGGAATTTGTAGCCTGATTTCATCAGGTAAGATGCTGCGGGCGATCGCAATTACTTCGGGCATTTTTGTAGCATCAAAAACTTCACCCTCCCAACTTTGCTGATTTCCCGGACTGTGTGGCTGTAGGATAACTTCTTGAATGTGATTGTAGGGCAAATGAATCCGGGCGATCGCCTCTAATGTCTCAATCCAATCTGCCTCACTTTCCCCAATTCCCAGCAGCAAACCAGTTGTAAACGGAATCTTCAATTCCCCAGCCCATTCTAACTGTTGCAGTCGCAGCGCCGGCACTTTACTCGGTGCGTGTCGGTGAACCGTTTGTAATAAATGTGGGGCAAGCTGTTCTAGCATCAGCCCCATCGATACATTTACCTCTTTTAACAGTGCCATCTCCTCAAAGCTGAGCGGCCCCACATTAGTATGCGGCAAAAATCCCAGAGCAAGTGCCAGTTCGCACAAATCGTAAATCCGCTGCAACCAAGCTTTTCGCCGTTTACTTTGAGGATGTACCTCGCCGCTGAGGATGAGAATTTCAATTACACCTTGAGTTTGCAGGAACTTGAGCTGTTTTTCGGCTTGTGCGAGTGTCAGCCAAGGACTTTGCAGGGGTTCTGCCCGAAAATTGCAATAGGTGCAGCGGTTAAAACACTCGTAAGTGGGAACCAGAGTATAAGCAGGGCTGTAGGTGACGGTGCGAGACATTCCTTGGGATAATTATCGATCGGACTTGTGCAACAACATATATATGTCAATGGGAGTTTTGCGGTTTGCGATCGCAACCCTTCATCTATCTTAACACTGACGCCCGTCCCGAATCTCGTTGCCTCGGTAGATTATGAGTATTCTTCATTGGTGGGCGATCGTCCAAAAAATCCGCACTCTGCTTTTTAAAACCCCATACAGCAAGCATTCTGGCTTATTATCAGCGAAGCTTATGACCTTCATAACAAAAACTGTGCTTAAAAGGCCTTTACAAACTGAAATAAAAGCTTTATGTTTATTTACATGGCGGAACACAAAGCCGTCACGAACATTGAAAACCAAATAAAGCAATCATAAACAAAT
>NZ_JAUBTV010000099.1:0-24170 GCF_036705145.1 Microcoleus sp. B5-D4
ATCGCCTCTTACACCATCAACACCCTGCCCTCACCAGACCAAGCAGTCCTGTTTTTAGGAGATCCAGCCAACGGCGGTGTACCAGTGACACCAGGCCGAGTCCTGACTCCTCAACAGTTGCAGCAACTATATTTCCAAACGACGGGCAGCTTTACAGGAGCAAATTTCACCTACAGCGCCACAGACAACAGCGGCGCCTCCAGTCCCGCTGTCGCTACTGTGGCGGCTATCTTGCGGCCGGGGGCGTCAACTCCCACACCAACCCCAACTCCAACTGACAACCAACCACCCTTGGCCAACAATGCCAACTCCAGCCTCGGGCCCAACAGCAGCAGGTTAGTCACGGGATTGGGAGGCCGCGACCTCGACCCCGACGGGTCGATCGTCTCTTACACCATCAACACCCTGCCTCCAGCAGACCAAGCCGTCCTGTTTTTAGGAGATCCAGCCAACGGTGGCCAACCAGTGACACCAGGCCAAGTCCTGACTCCAGCACAGTTACAGCAACTATATTTCCAAACGACAGGCAACTTTACAGGAGCCACTTTCACCTACAGCGCCACAGACAACAGCGGTGCTATCAGTCCAGTCGCTACCGCGACTGTGGCTGGACTGATAGGGCCCACACCAACTCCAACCACAACTGACAACCAACCGCCAGTTGCCAACAATTCCAACTCCAGTCTCGGGCCCAACAGCAGCAGGTTAGTCACGGGATTGGGAGGCAGCGACCCCGACGGGTCGATCGCCTCTTACACCATCAACACCCTGCCCTCACCAGACCAAGCCGTCCTGTTTTTAGGAGATCCAGCCAACGGCGGTGTACCAGTGACACAAGGTCAAGTCCTGACTCCAGCACAGTTGCAGCAACTATATTTCTTCACGACGGGCAACTTTACAGGAGCCAATTTCACCTACAGCGCGAAAGACAACAGCGGTGCTATCAGTCCAGTCGCTACCGCTAGTGTGGCTGGACTGATAGGGCCCACACCAACTCCAAGCACAACTGACAACCAACCGCCAGTTGCCAACAATGCCAACTCCCGCGTCGGGCCCAACAGCAGCCAGTTAGTCACGGGATTGGGAGGCAGCGACCCCGACGGGTCGATCGTCTCTTACACCATCAACACCCTGCCTCCAGCAGACCAAGCCGTCCTGTTTTTAGGAGATCCAGCCAACGGTGGCGTACCGGTGACACCAGGCCAAGTCCTGACTCCAGCACAGTTACAGCAACTATATTTCCAAACGACAGGCAACTTTACAGGAGCCACTTTCACCTACAGCGCCACAGACAACAGCGGCGCATCCAGTCCCGCGGCCGCTACTGTGGCGGCCATACTTCCAACTGACAACCAACCACCAGTTGCCAACAATGCTAACTCCAGGCTCGGGCCCAACAGCAGGCAGTTAGTCACGGGATTGGGAGGCAGCGACCCCGACGGGTCGATCGTCTCTTACACCATCAACACCCTGCCTCCAGCAGACCAAGCCGTCCTGTTTTTAGGAGATCCAGCCAACGGCGGTGTACCAGTGACACCAGGTCAAGTCCTTACTCCTCAACAGTTGCAGCAACTATATTTCCAAACGACGGGCAGCTTTACAGGAACCAAGTTCACCTACAGCGCCACAGACAACAGCGGTGCCACCAGTCCTGCTGTCGCTACTGTGGTGGCTATCTTGCAGCCGGGGGCGTCAACTCCCACACCAACGCCCACACCAACACCGGCATCGCCGATCGTCTCAAATCCGATCGGAGAAACAGATACCGACTGTTTGTGTCAGCCCATTATTGAAAAACCGGGAATTAACTTTGCGCCCCCGCAGCAACCACCCGCAGTTGGATTTGTCCGGCCTATTTCACAATTTTCCGAGGGACAAACTACTAAAGGAACGGGCGGCGATGACTTAATCGTAGACACCAAAGGCAACCAAAAAATTGTCGGTTTTGAAGGCAACGATCTGCTTTTAGGTGAAGATGGCGCGGACGAAATTTACGGCAACGAAGGCAATGACAGGATTTTTGGGGGCATTGATACCGATATTGTTTACGGAGACGAGGGCAACGATATCGTATTTGCAGGCAAACAGAATGACTGGATTGCTGGCGACTTAGGCTCTGACTCTCTGTTTGGAGATCTAGGTGCCGATACGATTTTGGGAGACAACGGCGGCGATAACTCTAGCAGTGATCAAAACAATGGCGATTTGATCTTCGGAGGCAATGGTGCAGACCTGATTAACGGCAACGAGGGCGACGATACCATCCATACCGGCAAAGCTGACGATATTGCCCTTGGAGGTAAAGAAAATGACCTGCTTTGGGGTGAACTCGGCTCCGATACGTTGTTTGGTGGCATCGGCTCCGACAGCTTGTTTGGGGGCATCCGCGACCAAAGAGCCAGGGACTCCCAGGGACGCGACTTGCTGTACGGAGGCTTCGGTAATGACTTCCTCCACGGCCAACAAGACAACGATACGCTCGTTGCAGGCAAAGATAACGATCGCGCTTACGGAGGTAAAGGCACTGACATCATCTACGGTCAATTAGGCTCCGATACCCTCTACGGCGGTGAAGGAGCCGATACTCTCCTCGGCGACAGTGGCAGTTCCCAGTCCATCGGGGATATTGGGGAACAAGACTTAATCTTTGCCGACGGCGACAACGACATCATCGGCGGCGGTCACGGTAATGATACCGTCCAAGCAGGTAAAGGCAATGATTGTGTTTGGGGTGGCAAAGATAATGACCTGATTTGGGGCGAGCTCGGCTCTGATACCCTTGTTGGCGACAGCGGCGACGACACCATGTACGGCGGTGCTCGAAGTCGAGTTCAAGATGTTGGCGGCCAGGACTTGCTCTTTGGCGGCATCGGTGCTGATGTGCTGTTCGGCGATGAGGGTGACGATACCATCAGTGGCGGTCAAGACAACGACTTGATTTACGGCGGTAAAGCTAACGACCTCATACAGGGAGATCGGGGTGACGACTTGATTTACGGCGGTGACGGCAGCGATGAACTCTGCGGTGGCGAGGGCAACGATACCATCTATGGCGATCGGGCTGATAACCGGGCTGTCTCGGTGGGCGCAAACGACCAGCAAGACTGCATCAACGGCGGTGATGGCGATGACTTGCTCTACGGCAATGAAGGTCAAGATACTATCAACGCAGATGCTGGCAGCGATACTCTGATTGGTGGTAAAGATAACGACCTTCTCAATGGGGGCGCAGGAGATGACTGGCTGTTTGGCGACTTGGGCGAGGATACTTTAATTGGAGGTATTGGGTTCGATCGATATGTGTTGAGTGCTGATGGCGGCATTGATACTGTCATTAACTTCGAGGTAGGCGTCGATAAGTTTGTTTTGACCGAGGGGCTGAGTTTCCAGCAGTTGCAATTTAGCGCCACTCCGAACGGTACGTTGCTGCAAGTAGCAGGAACCGATCGGGTTTTAGCGAATCTGGTTGGGGTTCAGGGGGCGATCGGCTCCTCGGATTTCCTATCAGAGATCTTGCGCTTTGAGGGTTAGAATTGGTGGCGAAAGTCCCCTGTTCTGGCGAACAAAACGCCACAGCAGATCCGAACTTCTGTGGCGTTCCTCACAATACTCAATCGGGGGCTTGAAACTTTGTTGCACTCGGCTTTTGTCATGGCTCTTACAGTGGCTTTTTGTCCCTCTCTAAAATGCTAAAAAATAAGGGTGTATTCCAGCCGGATTTGGTATAATATCAAATCAGTTAGCCTTGGGATTATTCATAAATCTCTTATTATCCGCGTGAATCAGCATCAATCCATTGTCATCTGCGGTTAATAAATTTTCTTTTTAAAACCGCAGATGTGGGCAGATAAACACAGATTAACGCAGATTAATTCGATTAATTCCTGTTGCAGCGTCCGTGATTTTTGACTTGTTTTTACGCCCGACGAGGCGACGGGAGTTGATATAACTTTGTATGGAGTTTTTCAGGTGTTCCCAGGTACACAAGGGTTGGTAACAAATAGTGTTTACTAGCAACTAATTTTATTGTGTTTTGCGATCGGGCTTAAGAGTGAACTAAAATTCATCACTAATTCCCCATTCCCATTCCATTGATTCACAATAGAAGGAAAGAAGAGCTATTTTTTCCTTTTTCTTGGCGAAGCCCCAATTCCCGATAATCAATTCAAATACTTAGCTTAGGATAGCGATATCTGCTTGCGTAAAAACAGCCGGCGCGGCTGCCCCAACAGCCAACCAGTCCAATTCCAATCCACCTGTTGCAAGCGATAGCCGGCTTGATAGTACAACTGTCGCGCCGCGTGATTATTTTCCAGAACGTGGAGGTAAATCTCAGAAAATCCCCATTCTCTGGCTGTCTCCTCGCAGTTGCTGAGCAATTGTTGAGCAACTCCCTGCCGCCGGTACTCCGGGTGAACGGCTAAATTCGACAAATAAGGATAGTCAGAATTAGGGATTTGCCAAGGAAAGCGAGAACGCAGAGCCATTTCTACTGTTCCTGTTATGCGCTGATCTCGGTGCGCCCTATAATTCTGCGTTCCCTCCTCGCGCGAGACTAGCTCAGCAACCAGACAAATGTAATGTTCTGCCTTAGAACGCAGTCGATTTTTTAAATCTTCGTAAATGCCCAAACGCAACACTGGATACACCCATTCTACAAACCCCTCGCGGGAGTGAAAGCTCATGGCTAAAATATCCGCTAGCTGCGTTAAGTCGTTGGGCGCAGCCACCCGGATCGAAAAACCAGACAGTCCGGGAGTTTGTTGTTGGTGAGATGGTGAGGAAAAAAATGAAGGATTCACAATGCCAGGCCACTATATTAATTTTTTTACGCGGGTTTCTAAGCTACCCTCTTAGAAAATTCACTGATGTTATACTGATCTTATAACGTAACTTATAGGCATAGTTTATTAGCCAGATTAAATTACATTTTTTGGTGCTTGACTTTAAGTAGTATTTGAGGTAAATAGGAAATTTTTAGCATTTAAGACTCTAGTTATGAAAAAATAAAACTCATCCCCTAATACTAGATTTGTGGATAAGCTATTTAGCCTTTAAATTGAAGCTTGATCCCTGGCTTTGGGCCGGCATCACAAGAGTTTAAGTAAACAGTAGCTTACAAATTAAATGCGCGACAGCTTAGCGGGCAAGGTATTAAAAACAATCACAAAGGTTTTAACGTCAGGTTCCCGGAATCTTACCGCTCTCTGCTTACGGAAATACCCGATCGAATATAATTTATTCGTCAAGCGGTAGTTGAAAAACTCAACGACTGACCATACTAACACCGGGCGCACTGGCGCGTCGGATGTTCCCCGCCGCTCCCCGACCTGGCACCCCAGCTTTCAGCAGTTCTGGGCTATCCATCGCCCATCCCCGATCGAACCGGCCTTACCTGTTGAGCTACTGGGTACTTTTCCAACCTCCAATTTAAATTTGGATGCCTGGAAACTGTCTGCAGGGGTTTTCCCCGTCGGTTCGATACTCTGCTGCGCGCGAGACCTTCAAAACCTCGATCGAGCTGATTGACCCTGCCCAAAAACCGATATAAGCCACCGACACTCGTCGTGGACAGATCAAAATTTTAGACCCTAGTTCAAGCTCCGCGATTCATCTGTGGAGTAAATCTCAAATCTAAAATCTCAAATCTAAAATCGACCGATCGGTTTCCACAGAGTACATCCCTAGCTAAGATTAACAGATGGATGCTCTATCTTGCGGTGTTTCGCCACAGTAATTGGCTTGGGCGTTGGTCTGCAGGAGGCACAAAAAATGCCGAGATCGGGGAAAAAAGTGCAAGTCTAACTAAAATGGTACAGCAATTGCGTCACTCCCACAGACACCTCTGTGGTCTGTGGGCCACCCCCGAATATCAGTCAGGGGCTAGGCGCCGGATTGTGGTCGGTATCCTTGGCTGACTGTTAAAGTTGCTATTACTTGTGGGAAAAAAACACAGGCGAAGATGTTGATTGTCTATTGTATCTTGCTGCGGGCCGCTTTCACATACCAAATAAAATATTCCCCGGAGCCAGTATCTAACATACATTTGGCAAATAAACTCACAATCAGGACGCTTATTCCTATGTATTCTGAGATATCCAGACGGCAGTTAAAATGGCTAGATTTGTGTTTGCTCTCCTGCTGCATAAAGGTAGGGGGGAAAAGAAAATTATCGGGAGACGAGTTTATGTGAATATCATTAAATAATAATAAAATTGGGGTGCACGACAGATAACTGTGGCTCAGAAGAATTCCGAATTGAAAACCCAGACATCAAAAATCAAGGTTGATGCTTGCCTCGCAGACTCACAACAACTTCATATCGACGAATTATTGTGATACCTTTTTCCCAAAATAATGGCACTCTAGGCAAACTCCCAATCCTTATGTCATCAGTCATTCGCAATCGTCGAAAATCGAAAATCGAAAATCGAAAATGGTATGACTTCAGTAAGTTAAATCGGCGAATTCTTCCCTTAATCAGACTTATTAAATCGAACAGCCCCGGGGCACAGGAGAACGGTGCATGAATTCCCAAGAAAATCCTAAACTAAAAATTCTGATCGTCGATGACGAACCGGATAACCTCGACTTGCTTTACCGCACCTTCCATCGAGACTACAAAGTGCTCAGAGCCGAATCTGGCCCCGCTGCTCTCGAAATTTTGGCAAAAGAGGGAGAAGTTGCGGTGATTATCTCTGACCAGCGAATGCCAAAAATGAGCGGTACGGAGTTTCTCAGCCTGACGGCGGCTCAGTACCCCGACGTGATCCGAATTATTTTAACTGGCTATACGGATGTTGAAGATTTAGTTGAAGCTATTAACGCTGGCAAAGTATTCAAATACGTTACCAAGCCTTGGGATGCTCAAGAGCTGATCAATCTTGTCAGTCAAGCTGTTGAGACTCACAATCTTCTGAAAACGCGCACCAATGAACTGCGCCGTGCTTTGAGCCAAGAATCGCTGCTTTATGCCGTTACCAATACTATCCGATCGGCTCCCAATTACCAGCAAATGCTGCAAAGAATTGTGGAAACTGTCGGGCAGATGTTTGAGGTGAGTTGCTGTCTGCTGCGGCCGTTCCAAGACGGCCGAGTTGCCGATGAGTGGTTCGTTTACCAGAAGGCAGAAACTCAAGGGTTGGGGGGCGATGAGGCAGCGATGCCCGGTGATGCTTCTGCTGCGGAACTCTCCCCGGATTTGCTGCCGGATTTGGTTTGGGAAACTCTGGATGTGGAGGTGATTCAAGATGCCCAAACTGACGATCGAGTTTTAAACTGGGATAATCAGCAACGACGGCAGGCTTACGAAGCTGCGAATATTCGATCGAGCTTGATCGTACCGCTGTTTTACAAAACCGAACTGATGGCAGTCTTGGCGCTGCACCAATTTGAGGAACCGCGCCAGTGGCAAGACCACGAGGTACAGTTGGTAATTACCGTGGCAGACCAAGCGGCTTTGGCGCTTTCTCAAGCCCGGGCTTACGAACAGGTGCGGGCGCTGGCCAAGCGCGAGGCCTTAGTCAATACTATTACTACGGCAATTCGATCGAGTCTCGATCCCCAAAATATTTTTGCAGCCATTACTCAACAACTCGGCCAAGCTTTGCAAGTTGACGGCTGCGCCCTATCTCTGTGGACAGAAGATGATGAATACGTCCAATGCGTGGGGCTATACGACACAGATAGGGATACCGTGGCTGTAGAACAGGGTTTTATTGATAATCCAGAGCTAGTTGCGAACCCTCTGGGCTACGAGACGGCTTCTGGCGATGCTGCTGCTAACACTCGCGCCTGGGTTTTTGCCCATCCTTCTTTACCACAGTCTTTGGTGCCGATTCGGGGCAATCCGGTGTTGCTGCAAGTTATGGTATCAAAAGAGCCGGTGGCGATCGAAGATCTCGACGAACACCCCGAGTTAAATGTTACAGAACTGCAAGTTCGATCGCCAGCCCGCGCCCTGTTAGTCGTTCCCTTACTCTCAGAAGGCAAAATCATCGGCAGCATTTCCCTGCGCCAAAATCACAGCATCCGCCGCTGGAACATCTCAGACATTGACCTGGCTCAAATAGTCGCAACTCAAGCTGCTCTGGCCGTGCAGCAGTCGCGCCTCTACCAGACTACCAGACAGCAGGCAGAACGGCTTCTGGAAGCCGATCGGCTCAAAACCGAATTTTTCCAAAATATCTCCCACGAGTTCCGCACGCCTCTAACTCTAACTATCGGCCCTCTGGAATCAGCTTGCAGGCGCCAAGAAGACTTGCCCTACGAACAAGCCGTAATCGCTTTGCGTAATTCCCGCCGCCTCCTGCGCTTGGTAAATCAACTGCTGGACTTGCAGCGGCTCGATGCCGGACGGATGCAGCCAAGTTTTCGTCCCTGCGATTTAGTCGGTTTCTGTTACTCTACCGCAGAGTCGTTCCGCGCCTACTGCGAGAAAAAAGGACTGCACTTAATTACCCAACTGCAAGAATGTCCTTTACTTTATTTGGACTTGGAAAGATTTGACAAAGTTATTTACAACCTGCTGTCAAATGCTGTTAAATTCACCCCAGAAGGGGGCACTATCACCCTGAAAGTTGAATCGGCCGGCGCTCACTGCCTGTTACAAGTAAAAGACACGGGTATCGGCATTCGCACCGAACAAATTCCCTATTTATTCGAGCGGTTTCACCAAGCCGAAGGTTCAGCTAGCCGTTCCTACGAAGGCAGCGGCTTAGGTTTGGCACTTGTCAAAGAATTAGTCGAACTCCACGGCGGTCAAATTTCAGTTGAGTCAGTTTACGGCGAAGGTACTACTTTTACCGTTTGGCTGCACTTTGGTTCGACGCACTTGCCCCCGGAACAGGTACTAGAAATACCTGCGGAGTTTCACTCATCCAAAGCTGCGGTGGAACTGGCAGATGTGGAGGCGGATTTGTCGGAAAATGAGGCAGAAAATCATAACTTTGAGGCGCTCGATCCTGTCCGATCAGAAACAGCAGTGGGAACGGTTTTGGTAGTTGACGACAATCCTGATTTGCGCTTTTATGTGTCTGCAATTCTGCGAGATTCCGGCTTTGCAGTTTTGCTGGCCCGCAACGGAGAAGAAGGATTTGCCGTGGCTAAAAAACGTCGCCCTAATTTAATTATAACTGATTTGATGATGCCTTTAATTTCGGGCTTGGATTTGATTAAGATGATTCGAGAGGATGAGGAATTACAGGGAACTCCGGCAATTTTGCTGACTGCTAAAGCCGACGAAGATACTCGAATTGAAGGAGTAGAACGGGGTGCGGATGCTTATTTGTCCAAGCCTTTTAATGATCGAGAATTGTTGGCGGAAGTGCGGAATTTGATCGCTCTCAAACAAAACGAGCGCCGAGTGCAGCAGTTGAACAGTTATTTAACTGAGTCGGTGCTGCGCCGATTTTTGCCGCCGGCGATGGTGAAGGCTGCAGCGGCTGGAGATTTGGCCTTAGATTTGCGCCCGGAACCGCGATTGATTACTATTTTGTTTAGCGATATTGTCGGTTTTACTCAAATGGCAAATACGCTGCGCTCGCGCCGGGTAGCTGAGCTGTTGAATGAATATTTGGCGGCAATGACTAAGGCTATTTTTGACAGCGGCGGTACGGTGGACAAGTTTGTTGGAGATGCGGTAATGGCTTTCTTTGGCGCGCCGGAGGAATTAACGCCTAATGAGCAAGTACGCCGCGCTGTGGCTGCTGCTGACCAAATGCTGCGAGCTCTCAAGGAGCTTAACAAGGGCTGGTTGGAGCAGGGAATTGTTGGGGAAAATGGCGTGCCTCCGGTGCGGTTTCGCTGCGGAATTCACCAGGGTACTGCGGTGGTGGGGATGTTTGGCGGCCCCGATCGATCGGATTATACTGCGATCGGGCCGAGCGTGAATATTGCCGCCCGCTTGCAAGAGGTGACGGAACCAAACACGGTGCTAATTTCGGCGGCGGTTGCAGATTATGTTGAGGAAAATCGCATTGTTAAATATAAGCCTTTGAAACTAAAGGGAATTGATGAAACGGTATTGACTTTTTTACTAAATTGTGATTAGTCATTAGTTGTTTGTTAAGTATTATATGTTGATATCCCACACACAATCTCGGAAACAACCTATTCCTAAATACAGCCGATTTCAACTGAGTGAAGTACCTTCACCCCACCCGCCCCAAGGCTGTTTCATATCGATTCCGGTGCAACCGGAATCGATATCAATTGTTTAATCTTTAATCTAAAATTTACAATCGACTCACCAAAGTTCAAGATTCCAAATGGCTGCTGGGGAGTCAAATCTAAAATCTAAAATCTGAAATCTAAAATCTAAAATTGACTGACTTTCCTTAATCTATTGTTTAATCTTTAACCTAAAATTTACAATCAACTCACCAAAGTTCAAGATTCCAAATGGCGGTTGTGGAGTCAACTCTAAAATCTAAAATCTAAAATCTAAAATCTAAAATTGACTGACATTCCTTGCTTCCATCTATCAAAAGAGGGACATTTTTTAACCGTTGGTCGGCGGATAACCTCTCTCTAGAGAACGGTTCAGCCGATCGCTCTGATCGAGTAGAAATAGAATGTCATATCTGATTGTGTATTGTATGAAACTGAATTCTTTTACGAAACGGCTTTCGACTGTCGGGCGCTGGATGGCTACAACTGTGCTTTGCGTGTCAGCGATGGCCTTCGTGTGGTCTGGTGCGTTCTTCTCCAACACCGCTGCAATGGCATCTCCTGCTGTAAACTTGATCGCAGCAGCAGATGCGGGCGATACGGTGCAAGAAAAAGCCAGCAAAGATGCTGGACGAACCAAGAACTTTATCCGAGATACAGAAGAGAAGGTTAAGGAAACTGCCAAGACAAATGCTGCTAAAGTCGATCGAGCATCGGAGGATGGTAGTGTAGTAGAGCGCAAAGCTAAGAAAGATGCGGCCACAATTGAGAAAAGAGCATCGGAAGATTCAGCTCGGACTCAGAAAGCAGTAGATAATACCAAGAATGCTGTCGAGAGCGCTGTTGACAGCATCAAGGGTGTTTTTAGCAAGTAGGAAATAAATAAGTAGGTAAGTGCAAAGTCCTTGTCTACTTAAGTAAGCGGGCATGAATAAACTGATGTGAGGGGGCGGGTTTTGACCTGAAAGAAGTCGGATAGCAAGAGTTACTTGCACTCACCCGCCCACCATATCTTATGGTTTTGTGGCTCTTGTCTGCTTACTTGAAACTGCAAAATTGATGTAGCTTAAGCAAAATCTCTAGAGGGTTTGTAGAGGGAGCATCTCAATGAAAGCAGCCAAGCCCAAAATTGGAGTTAGGAGTCAGGAGTCAGGAGTCAGGAGAAAAGAGGAAGAAGGAAGGAGCCAGAAGAAGTGTTTTTACAAATATGAGATGCTCCCGTTTGTAGAAACGACCCCCAACCATGCTTTAAAATTGCCGCAAAAAGCGCAAGTCGCTAGCATAAACCCGGCGAATGTCGTCGATTTCATAAAGTACCATTGCGAACCGCTCGACACCAAAACCGGCCGCAAACCCAGTATATTTTTCTGGATCTAAACCCACTCCTTTAAGTACGTTAGGATCGACAGTTCCGCAGCCCAAAACTTCCAGCCATTTGCCGTTCCACTGCAAATCCACTTCGGCCGAAGGTTCGGTAAACGGAAAGTAACTCGTGCGGAAACGAATCGGCAAATCTTGCCCGAACATTTGCCGCAAAAACTCTTTAATTGTGCCTTTCAAGTCAGTAAATGTCAGACCTTCATCAATTGCTAAAAGTTCAATTTGGTGGAAAACTGCTGCGTGAGTAGCATCGACAGTATCGCGGCGGTAAACGCGGCCGGGAGAGACAATCCGAATCGGCGGTTTGTGCTGTTCCATGTAGCGAATTTGCACTGATGATGTCTGAGTCCGCAGTAAGTCGCCGCCTGGTAGGTAAAATGTATCTTGCATATCCCGCGCTGGGTGGTCTGGCGGTGTGTTCAGCGCCTCGAAGTTGTAATAATCTGTTTCCATTTCCGGGCCGTTGGCGACGGTGTATCCCAGGCCGACAAAGATATCCAGAGCGCGGTCTATGACGGCGTTTAAGGGGTGAACGCGGCCTTGGGGGCGGCAAATCCCCGGCATGGTGACATCGATGGTTTCTGAGGCTAATTTGGCTTGGATTTGGGCTGTTTGGAGGGCGGCGCGCTTGTCTTCTAAATCTGCTTGCAGGGCTTCTTTGACTGTATTGGCGATCGCACCTACTTTGGGCCGCTGGTCTGGCGACAGTTTGCCCATCATGCCTAATATTTGAGAGAGTTGGCCTTTTTTGCCGAGGTAGCCGACGCGCAACTGTTCGAGTTGTTCGAGGGTATTGGCACTGGCGATCGCACTTTTGGACTCTTGGCCGAGGGTTTCTAGTTGAGTTTCAATGTCGCTTAGCTGGACAGTCATTTTGATTTTAGATTTTAGATTTTAGATTTTAGATTGATGGCAGTTTTGGGCCAAGTTGAGTTTACCGCAATTTTGCCTCTTCAGCTTGTTGATTTTAGATTTTAGATTTTAGATTGATGGCAGTTTTGGGCCAAGTTGAGTTTAGCGCAATTTTGGCTCTACAGTCTGGTAGATTTTAGATTTTAGATTTTAGATTTTAGATTGATGGCAGTTTTGGGCCAAGTTGAGTTTAGCGCAATTTTGGCTCTACAGCCTTGTTGATTTTAGATTTGAGATTTGAGATTTGAGATTTTCGGTAGTTAGGGATAATTTGTAATAAGTAATTCGATGTTAGAGCGATCGCCCTAGTTGAATCTAGTTTAGTATTGTTTTGACATACTCACCGCCCTAAAAATGCGGTGATTCTTGACGCTTCTTTGGGGTCTGCTACTGAAGTAGTCTTACGTCCCCTCTGCGTCCGTTTAGAGTCGTGGCAATGCCCTATCCCGACTTTATTTATATTTTTGGCTGCGTTCTCATCTCTATCGTGAGTTGTACCGCAGCTTAAACAGGTAATAGTTCTGACTTTGAGGTCTAATTTACCCCATCGATAGTCACATTTAGAACAGACTTGGCTTGTAGGTTCCCACCGGCTAATTACCCTAAACTCCCGACTAAGCTTGTCGGATTTAGCTTCACAGAACTCGCGAAATTCTCTCCATCCTTGAGAGCTAATCGCTCTAGCTAAGCGCCGATTCTTAACCATGCCCGACACGTTGAGGTCTTCCAAAATAATCACTTGGTTTTCGTTGACTATTTTGGTTGATAGTTTGTGCGAAAAGTCTTTGCGGGTGTCAGTAACAAGATTGTGCAACTTTGCAATTTGAATGCGGGTCTTCTGACGGCGTTTTGAGTCTTTTTGTTGCCGAGCCAATCTGCGCTGCAACTTCTTGATTTTGCGCTCCCATTTTGAGTAGTCTGGACTTTTAACCTGCGTTCCGTCGCTGAGAGTAGCGAAGGTTTTTAAACCCAAATCAATGCCAATTGAAGGATTAATGGGCTCTAAATCTTGAGGTTCTACATCTACTACAAAACTTAGAAAATACCGATTGGCACAGTCCTTAATTACTGTTACCGAACTTGGTTTTGAGGGCAATTCCCTAGACATAATAGGACTGACCAACCCTATTTTTGCCAAGTAAACTTGAGCTCCTTTAATAGAAAATCCCGACTTAGCAAACTCCGCTGATTGATTATTGGTCTTCTTCTTAAACTTAGGCGCTCCAACTTTACCCCCTTTTCTCTTGCCATTATGGGAATCAAAAAAGTTCTTGTAAGCCGTGGCTAGATGCCTCAAAGACTGCTGCAAAGGAACAGACGAAACCTCGTTTAACCAAACTCTTGATTCGGTCTTTTTGGTACTGGTTAATAGTGCAGATAGTTGGTTGTAGTTTGGTAGTTTATCAGCAGATTTGCAAAAAGCTAAGGCATCATTCCACACCACTCTCACACAACCAAACAACTGAGCTAAGCTCAATCGCTGTTGGTCTGTGGGGTAGAATCTGTACTGATATCTTGCTTTCATCGTCCAATCTGTCAGCCTCGTTTTTATGGTACAATATATTACACTGAGAAAGCAACAAATATCTGGGAAAAATACAATACTAAAAGCCGTCCTAGAAGGACGGGGTTTTAGACCCAATTTTCTGATAAGGCCTATAAAAATTTCAATGAAACTTTTAATTAGCAACGACGACGGCATCTTTGCACAAGGCATCCGCAGCCTCGCCAACGCTCTCGCCGCCGCTGGCCACGATGTGAGTGTAGTTTGTCCCGACAGAGAGCGCTCCGCTACCGGCCACGGCCTTACCTTGCACCAACCCATCCGCGCCGAAATTGTCGAATCTATTTTTGAGCCAGGAGTCCAAGCTTGGGCCTGTTCGGGTACTCCCGCCGACTGCGTGAAACTTGCTTTGTGGGCTTTACTTGACAAACCGCCGGATTTTGTCCTTTCCGGTATCAATCACGGGCCCAATTTAGGCACGGATATCATCTGTTCGGGTACGGTTTCGGCCGCAATGGAAGGAATTATGGAAGGCATTCCCAGCATTGCTTTCAGCCTCGCGAGCTTTACTTCGCAGGAATTTGGGCCGGCGGTGGATTTCGCTGTCAGCTTGCTGTCACAGTTGGAAAAACAGCCAATGGCGAAACCGATGCTGTTGAATGTCAACATACCAGCAGTCTCACAAGCAGAAATTACCGGAGTTGCGATCGCCCGTCAAGGCATTCGCCGCTATTTCGACATATTTCAAAAGCGCACAGATCCGCGCGGCAAAACTTATTATTGGCTGGCTGGCGAATTGTTAGAAGATGTAGAAGAAATCGCCGATTCGGCGGTGCCACATGATATTCCTACAGACGTACAAGCTATTCGCGACAACAGAATAACCGTAACTCCCTTGCAATATAATCTCACCTGTGCTCCCGACTTGCACTCGTTACGGGATTGGCAATTTGAAGGTTTTCCCAAGGATTGAGCTCCGATCGACCCGATTGGAGCGGTAAACTAGGAATTAAGGAAAAGTGCCTCTCAAGGTCTATACCTTAAGCGTTAACACAGGCTACCAATTACTTGTTAGTTTTTTTTACTCAAGAAAAACAGTTATGAACGCTCCCACCTATAACACTCATTCTGTCACTTGCCCGATCTGCAACCGTTCCAGCGTCGTAGGCCCAGTCGGGATGGTCAGTGGACTATTCACTTGTCCCCATTGCCATTCTCATATGGTAATTAGCTGGAGCGGTCATTTTGTGCGCGATCCTTTTAGTCTCAAACAACTGACGGTGGGAAAGATGCTCAGGCGCGAGAGCAGACCGTTAGCTCGCCTTCAGCGGGACTTTGGGCTGGGTAAGCCTTTTCCGCTGATTGCAATTTTGGGCAGTGTGGTCTTTTTCGGGTGTGCGCTCGCGGCTACGGAACAATCGCTACCCCGACAGAATTCACTTCAAGGATTTTTAGAGTGGGTGAGCGGATCTGGTAATTCCGAAGATGTCTCACGTTAACATTTCTTAAGAAAGATTGTGACAGATACTGCGTGCAAATATCTATTCCTTTAGGTATAAATCACACTATTTTAGAAATTGCATCCATCTTGATCTACGGGTAAGCACTTAGACGGGATGCCCTTCTTCCTGTGCCCAAAAACGTCAAAACCCCAGTCCGGCAGGGGTTTTAACCCCTGCCTCAAAGCTCAATTCTGGTGGGCGTAAGTCTCACGAGGGTGTTTTGGGTTAAGTTGACAAATATCACATCGCTCAATTTAGAAACTCAGCAATTTTTCTAACTGCTGCTTCCAAAATTGCTGGCGACTCGACTAAGGCAAATCGCACGTAGCCTTCTCCTGATTTCCCGAAACCGGCACCGGGGGAAGCTGCGACTCCTGTACTCTGTACTAGCTGAGTGCAAAATTTCACGGAATCTTGAGCCCAAGGTTCCGGCAGTTTCGCCCAGACGTACATGGTGGCAGGGGGTACGGGTACTTGCCAGCCGATGCCCTGTAGCGCGTTTACAAAGGCATCCCGCCGTTTTCTGAAGGTTTCTACGCTGGTTCTGACGGTATCTTGAGGGCCGGTTAATGCGGAGATCGCTCCGTTTAAAATCCCTCGGTATTGGTTGAAGTCCACTGCGGCTTTTACCTGTCGCAGCGCTGCAATTAGTTCGGAATTGCCGATCGCATATCCGACTCGAAAACCTCCCATACTGTAGGATTTGGATAGTGTAAAAAACTCGATCGCCACACTCTTATCTCGATCCGCCTGAAAGATTGACGGCGCCATCAATTTGCGGTTTTCCTCGATCCCAGAGGGCGGGCACGGGGGCACCGCCCCTACAGAATCGTCAAACACCAAATCCACATAAGGGAAATCGTGAACTAAAACCAGCCGATGTTCCCGACAAAAAGCCACAGCTTTCTCAAAAAAAGCAACCGGGGCGATCGCAGTTGTAGGATTGTGAGGATAGCTCAAAACCATCATCTTCGACTGAGCCAGCACTGCTGTCGGAATATCTTCAAATATCGGCAAAAACGCATTTTCTGCTAATATCGGCATCGGATAAATTTGACCGCCAGCCAAATGCACACCGCCCGCGTGGGAAGGATAGCCCGGATCGAGCAGCAAAGCAAAATCTCCAGGGTTGAGTACAGCTAAAGGCATATGCGCCGTGCCTTCTTGGGAACCAATTAATGGCAGCACTTCTGTTTCTGGATTGACTGCAATCCCAAATTTTTGCTCGTACCAAATAGCTGCTGCTTCCCGAAAATCTCTTGTGCCATTAAACAGCAAATAGCCGTGGGTGCTGGTGTCGGACAGAGAATGTGCGATCGCATCTGTAATATGAGCAGCCGCCGGCAAATCCGAAGAACCCAGAGACAAGTCAATCACATTTTGCCCCGCTGCTCTAGCTTGAGCTTTTGCCCGATCCATATCGGCAAATACATTAAATTGCAGTGGTTCTAAACGTTTAGCAAATTGCATATTTTCTATAGTTTTGTGGAATTTTAAGGAATATTTTTATCCGAGCTAAATTATTTTTTATATGGCATTTTTATTGACTTTGTGATTTTTTTTAGTAACCGCAGAGAGCGCAGAGGGCGCAGAGTCAGAGAGGAATATCGAGGAGAAAAGAGAGATGTTAAAAAATATTTGCGATTTCTATAGTTGTAAGTTGGGAGTTGGAAACTCCCGAATCATTTCCAAACTTTATAAGTGAGCGTCGAGCAAACCGACCAAAGTTTGTTTAGTAATAGCTCCCTCGTGAGACAGCACTACTTCGGCATTTTTAAACAGCCTGAGAGCTGGGACTCCTTCTACTTTATACTGCTTGACAGTATTAGGATTGGGGTCAATTTCCATTTTAACCACTTTCAGTCGATCGCTGTAGTTGGCCGCCACCCAGTCTACCGAAGGCGCGATCAGTTTGCAAGGCCCGCACCAACTCGCCCAAAAATAGGCAAGCACTGGTTGCTCTGCTTTCAGGACTTCTGTTTCAAATTTTTCGTCGTTAATGACAATTACACTGTTGCTCATGGTTCTGCGATTATTTTTTCTATTTATTTCTAAAGCACCGGCGGGGGTGAAATTTGCACCAACTTAGAAGACAGGCCCAAAAAACTGTTACTAATTTTAAAACATTCTGCGAATTATTGAGTAGAAACTAAGGACTCGCGACTGATGGCTCATTCTGTATGGCGTTTAATTCCACTGTTGTCGGCGTCTGGTAGCGTGCAGATGGCGATCGACCAATGGCTACTGGAACAGCATCTAGCGGGCAAACATCCACCAACTCTGCGATTTTACACTTGGCAACCGGCGGCGATTTCCTTGGGCTACCACCAGCGCAGGTGGCCGGAGTTTTGGCAGCAGTTGTCTTGGGAGGGAATGCCTGTGGAGTTGGTGAGGAGGCCCAGCGGCGGGCGCGCCGTGCTGCATCAAGGGGATTTAACTTATGCAGTTGTGGCGTCGGGGTTTGGAAGCAGCCGTATGAAAGCTTATCAGACTATTTGCGAGTTTTTGATTGAGGGTTGGAGGGCGATGGGTTTGGATTTGCAATACGGGGAAGCTGGAAGGGGTTATATTCACAATCCGAATTGTTTTGGTACTGCGACGGGTGCGGATTTAGTTACCGCTGATGGTTGCAAGTTAATTGGTAGCGCGCAATTGCGACGGGGTGATGCTATTTTGCAGCACGGTTCGATGCGTTTGCAGCCGGATGTTTGTTTGTTTTCTCAAGTGTTTGGGGAGGAATTAATTCCTGTGCAATTACCTCTATCTGAAGGGGGAGATGATTTGATTGCCACTGTAATTGATGTTTTGAGTGCGGCGGCTTGTCGCTGTTTTGGGATTGAGTTGGAGGTGCAGCCACTTTCGGATCTGGAATGGCAGGATATTTTGGAATTAACAAGTAATAAGCTGTTTCACATTTAACCTCCATATTTGGGGGCGGGCTTTCCTGCCAGCTTTTCGGAACAGCCAAGATGGCCGTTCCACAAGAGATTTTTGGAATAATTATTGTGGGGGATGTCAAAAAGTCGGCCGCCTTTTGGGAACAGCCAAGATGGCCGTTCCACAAGAAAGAATTTTTATTGTAGAACAGCCATCTTGGCTGTTACTGATACAAGTTAAAAACTTGTACACTTCTTTTTATTAAAACTCTTCTAGCCCGTTGCTCTAACGTTGCCAAAAAAGTTAAATTTATATGCAGTACAGCTTATGGCTGTGGCTGAGTTTGAACGATCGGCTCTTTGGCAATTTCGCCCAATTTTACAGAATCCAGCAAGCTTTCCCAATCAGCCTTGAAGGTTGTATCATTAGGTTGATCGCGGCGAGCGGCAGCTAGGGTGCTGAGGGCATCTTGCCAAATCCCATTTTCAGCATAAATAACGGTTTTCTGGCGCGGATCTGCCTGATCTAATTGACGGCGGATATCTGCACTGAGTTCAACTCGCCGTACAGTACCGCTTTCGATCTGATCGCTCGATCGGTCTTGAGAGTCGCAAATCACTGTAAAATTCCAAGTGTAACTTTTGCCTACTTCCAAGGGTGGCACATTTTGGTTAGCGGGGATACTAACGCCGATCACCCCTGATAAATTGCTAATTGTGAGATCCTGTTTATAAATCTGCTTGCCGCTTGGATCTTGTAGGATAAATTCGGCTGATTCGGCCTCTGTTTGAGGCAAGTAGAAAAAGAACGTTGGATAGTCGGAAACAGTCCGTCCCTTCTTATTTGTAGGCACTAAGGCTGTGACACCTAACTGACTAATGCTCGCGCAGCCGCCGCCGCGCACAGGCCGTCCCGGTTGAGTGGGGGGCAGCTCATCTATATCTTCACGGGGCTGAATGAAGCGCGGCCCTCCCGGTATAGGGTTTGGTGGGCGGTCAGGTGTGTTTATGCTGGGCTGTCCCACAACTGCCAATTGAGAAATGTTAAGTGTGGCTATCAATACTATTGAGCCAACTGATATCAGATTGATGAGAAACTTAGTAATTGTTTTCACATTAACTCCATGAATTTGTAGGGAGAGATTCTCTCTTTTTATTTCTTTTTCCTTCCCAAAATCCGGTAGACATTAACTTTTTGTTCCCTGCCTCTTAACGGTAAAGCTCCCCAAGATTCTACCTCAAATTTGTCCGCCAGATGCAGAAAGGTTTCTTCTGCAATCAATATCCGGCAAGAGTCCTCGTGGCGATCCTTTTCGCAGCTTTCCAGGCGAGAGGCAATATTTACGCTGTCGCCGATCACTCCATATTCTAAACGGGTTGTGCCTCCCAGACTACCCACCATCACAGGCCCTGTAAAGATGCCTACTCGCATTTTTACGGCCGGTAAACCGCGTGTGAGCCAATTTTGATTCATTTCTGGCAAGCGCGAACTTATAGCTAAAGCGCAAGATACGGCGAGGCGAGCATCTTCTGCAATTTCTTCGCGAGTGGTGCGCGGAATGGGTACGCCAAATACTGCCAGCATTCCATCTCCGGTAAATTTATTAATCACGCCTTGATGTGCTTGGACTTCTTGGGCCATTGCTGATAAATACTCATTTAACCAACTCATTACTACTTCTGGCGCTAGTTTTTCGGAGATTGTACTAAAACCCTGCAAGTCGGTGAGGATGATGGTAGCAGTAACTTTTTGACCGGGCAATAACCCTGATTCGAGCAGATGGACGCGCTCTTTCCACAAGGCATTTGCGATCGCGGGTGAAGTTTGTTGTCCTAATAATTTCATCACAATCCCTTGCTGTTGCCTCGACTGCTCGTATTTATAGGTGACTGTGACTCCTGCGGTGATTAAAAGGGCCATAGCAGGAGAAATTAGAGGTATCCACCCCTGTTGCATGAAGAGGAAAAAGGTAAATCCGAATAATGAGCCGCCAGCTACGATCGCACTTCCCATCAAATTCAGCGATTTTTCTAGCCGCCAAGCTAAACAGCCACCCACTGCACTCCACACAGCGATCCAGAGAATTTCTTGCCATTCGTCCCAATACCAAAATAGCCCTTGGCCGTCTAAAACTGCACTGAGAATTTGGCTGGTGGCAGTTGCGTGAATTAATACCCCAGGCGTCGGGATATTACCGTTTTTAGTAGCGCTGTAAGGGGTAGAAAAAATATCTTTTACAGTTGGGGCTGTCACCCCGATTAAGACTATTTTACCTTTTACCAATTTGGGGTCAACTTTGCCCTCCAAAACTTGAGTTATGGTCACGGTTTCTGCTATCTTTTTAGGAGAGCGGTAATTGAGCAATATTTGATAGCCTTGGGCAGGAATGTTCTGATAACCTCCTGAGTTTGATCGCAACTTGGAAAAAACTGTTTTATTTACTAGAAATTCATTGTCTTCTGTGGCTTTAGATTCTATTTTTTGGCTATCAAAATATGCAAAAGCTAGCCGGGATGGAAATGAATAAAACGTGTTTTTACCATCGCCAATAGACATCACATTACGACGCACTATACCATCTGGATCGAGATACAAATCGTTAAATCCTACCCGCTGGTCGGGTATGTTGGGAGGTGGCTGCACTCGATCGTACTTTAAGGAGCCGATGAAGGTAATGGGAAATACTTTGGGGTTTTTCAGTTGAGTTGCTAATTCTGCAGTCCCCGGTTCGTAGGGAATATCACGAATTATATCGAGACCAATAGCTGTGGGTTCCAAACGCGCTATTTCGGCGATCGCTTTTGCTAAAACGCGATCGGAAATTGGCCATCTGTTTAAAGCACTAATGTCCCGATCGGTGATTTCAACTATCAGCAACCTGGGGTCAGGGCCGCGATCTTGCCCCAACTGCACCATGAGGTCGTAAGCATTTAATTCTAGTGGCTGCAAACCGCCTAAATGCCTCACTCCCAATAGAGTTCCGGTCACGACAATCCAGATGATAGCAACAGGTTGCAAGTCAGCGTTGGGGAATAAATAAGTTAAATTTTTCCCAAGTCCCTCCGCAAATTTATGATAAATTCTCTTAAAGAATTGGGGCATAAAATTTAGTGTTTCAACCCTGAGTCACAAAGTATGCTACATCTTAACTGATCGCTGATGCCCCTTACTGATGCCAAATTTTTAGTTTTCTTGTGCGGTTTTGGCGATCGCACTTAACTGCAATCCCTGCGGATAGCTGTTTTCTTCTTTGCTGCGCTTGATGTCGGCCATTGAAATCTGTGGTTTGAGGTATTTTGCTAAAACTTTAACCACGTCGCCCCGATCGATCGTCCCCACTACTGAACCAATCGGCGAGAGGACGATGATTCGGGGGAGTTGACGGGCTTCCATGCTGTTAATTACTTCTGCGAGGGATGCTTTTTCGGAGACTGTGGGGGTTTTTCCCAGGGGTTTCAAAATGTTGTGCAAAGTCTGAACTTGCCATTGGCTGCGTTCTGTGAAGCGAATATCGTCGATCGACACTAAGCCCAAATCCCGGCCGTTGGTCGCAGCAATGTAAAATGGAAACGGATTGACTTCTAACAAATATCGATCGGCAAATTCTCGCAGAGTCAAATCTGCATCTACAACTCGAAACTCGCGGCTCATCGCATCGCTGGCTTTAATTTTGAGCAGGGCTTCTTGCAGCGAAGTAACTTGGCTATAAGCACTGGCATTGCGAATGCCAAACCAGCCGATCAGCGCAATCCACAAGCCGCCGTACTCGCGCGCTAAAAAGCATAAACTCAGACCCAAAGCAACAGCCAGCCAACCTAAAACTTGTCCTGTTTTTGCCGCCCAGCGAACGCCGGCAAATCGAGAGCCGGTGATTTTCCAAATAGCTGATTTTAAAACTTGTCCTCCATCCAAAGGCAGACCGGGAATTAAGTTAAATAATCCCAAAACGAGATTGATTAGTGCTACCCTTTCAGTGACAATTCCTAGCAAACTTTTCGGGGGAAGAACTTGAGAACCCAAACCGAGGATTAAAAACAACGCAAAGCTGACTAGAGGGCCGGCAATAGCTACTTGAAAAGCTTGACCGGGAGTTTTGGATTCCGAGTCGATCGAAGCTACTCCGCCAAATAAGAATAAGGTAATAGAATTAACTTTAATGCCTTGCGATATCGCCGCCAAGCTGTGTCCGAGTTCGTGCAAGAGCACGGAAGCAAACAGTAGCAGAGCTATTGCTAACCCCGCACTCCAAGAGAGTGCAGGCCCCCACAGGCGGTAACTGCTGGCGTATTCGCGGGTTGCTAAGGCTAAAATTATAAACCACGAATAATCTATAACTAGGGGGATGCCAAATAAAGAGCCGATTCGCCAACCTGTCTGCATGAAGTTTCCTGGGAAAGGAGAGCAAGAAAGAGTTTCTATTATAGCAATCCTAAATGAGTCGTAAACTTTTTACCCCACCCCAACCTCCCCTTGGTAAGGGGAGGGAGTAAGAAATTCCCAAATGATTTAGGATTGCTGCTATATATCTTTTCTACCCCTTGCCTTTGCCTTTCCCCTGATTTTTACAGAACTCCGGCGTTACCCAAGCCCAAGATTACTCCGGCTCCGAGCAAGTGGCCGAAGCTGGCTGTTGCCAGCAATTCTGGTATGCCGAAGCCTTTGAACATTCCAGGGAGTGCAACGGGTAAAGCTGGGCCCTTGCCTCGGTTTTGCTTGGAGATGCCGTAGTAGCCGATCGTGATCGCCAGCAAATTGCATAAAATCATTGTCAGTCCTACCAGTGGCGACCACTCCGGTGTTGAGGGAGCGGTAGATTGTACGGCTAACAGCAAAGATGAGGTGATCATGTTCTTATCTCCTGATTTCACAGATAAATTGATTTCCAAAATTATAAAAAGCGGTTTGCATTAAACTAAGATTTGTTTTAATAGTTAACAATTCGTTGATATTTTGATACAAATTCGGAAGGGAGGACGAGGATTGCGGGTTAAAATTTGCGGAATCACTAAATTAGACCAAGGAATTGCGATCGCCCGCTTGGGAGCCCAGGCTTTGGGGTTTATCTGTGTGCCGGCTTCCCCCCGCTATGTCACCCCAGAAACAATTCGCCTGATTGTCGAGCAGTTGCCGAAAAATGTCGATCGCATCGGCGTTTTTGCCAACACCACAATAGAAAATATCTGTCAAGTAGCGGCAGAGTCAAATTTAAGCGGGGTGCAGTTGCATGGAGATGAAACAGCGGAATATTGCGATCGACTGCGGGAGTTTTTGCCGGGAATTGAAATTATCAAAGCCCTGAGAGTTAAGACTCCTGAAACTTTAGCCACCGCTGCTGTTTATGCTGTTCGTGTCGATACTTTACTGCTGGATGCTTACCATCCAGGGCAATTGGGCGGTACTGGTAAAACGATCGACTGGATGATGTTATCAGAGTTTAGACCGCCGTGTCCTTGGCTGCTGGCGGGCGGTTTAACACCCGATAATATTTTAAATGCAATTGATAGTGCGATCGGCAATAACTTCAGCGGTGTTGACCTGTCTAGCGGCGTAGAAATAGCGCCGGGAGATAAAGATTTGACCAAAGTTGCTCAGTTGTTTGCTAATTTAAGTCAACTTGCTCATCATTGATAATTGGCAATACGAAATTCGCGCTTTTTATCCGATTCATTCTGTAGTCTGCGTGGGCGAAGTCTGCCTTATACAAGGCAGACATCGTTTCTACAGTAGCGGTTTCAACCGCAGTTTATGCCGTTTAGGATCGCGAATTAAATAACTTACAATTTTAATTGTTATTGTGGGATGGGCGTCCCGCCCGTCCAAAAAGG
>NZ_JAUBTV010000100.1:0-24036 GCF_036705145.1 Microcoleus sp. B5-D4
CGTCCAAAAAGGACGGGCGGGACGCCCATCCCACAATAACAATTAAAATTGTAAGTTATTTAATTCGCGATCCTTAGATTAAAGAATTTTAATCACGTAAGGTGCACAGTGTGCACCCTACGTTTAGGGGAATTTGTGCGTAAGGTGCACGCTAGGTTTAGGTGGTGATATTGAGTGCGGTAAATTTTTAGGCGATCGAGATTTCAGGCGACAAATAAACATCTTGAATGGCGTGGAACAATTTTACGCCTTCTTCAAAAGGACGCTGAAAAGTTTTGCGGCCGGAAATTAAGCCGCAGCCGCCAGCGCGCTTGTTGATTACCGCCGTGCGAATTGCTTCTGCAAAATCGCTTTTCCCGGAAGCACCGCCGGAGTTAATTAAACCCATCCTTCCCGCATAACAGTTGAGCACTTGATAGCGAGTTAGATCGATCGGGTGATCCGTTGTTAAATCCGAATAAACGCGCTTGTCGGTTTTGCCGTAACTGTGACCGCTAGCTTTAGCAACAGCTTCGTAACCGTTATTGCACTCGGGCAACTTCTGCTTGATAATGTCAGCTTGAATTGTCACTCCCAAGTGATTTGCTTGACCTGTCAAATCAGCCGCAATGTGATAATCTTTGTCTTGTTTAAAGATATCGTTGCGGAGATAGCACCACAGAATTGTCGCCATTCCGTATTCGTGAGCGTGAGCAAAAGCTTGACTGACTTCTTGGATTTGCCGCGTCGATTCCGGGGAACCAAAATAAATTGTTGCTCCGACTGCCGTTGCTCCCAAATTCCAAGCTTGTTCGACAGAAGAAAACATTATTTGGTCGAATTGATTGGGATAAGTCAGCAATTCGTTGTGATTTAGCTTGACAATAAAAGGGATTTTGTGCGCGTATTTACGAGATACGCTTCCCAAAACTCCCAGCGTTGTCGCGACAGCATTGCAGCCTGCAGAGATTGCTAGTTTGATGATGTTTTCGCTGTCAAAATAAATGGGATTTGGTGCAAAAGAAGCGGCCGCCGAGTGTTCGATTCCTTGGTCTACTGGCAGGATGGATAAATAGCCGGTATTCGCCAAGCGTCCGCTAGAATAGAGTTGCTGAAGCGATCGCAAAACTTGAGGAGATCGATCGGTTTGAGCAAAAATGCGATCGACCCAATCAGGGCCAGGCAGGTGCAACAAATCTTTAGAAACTTTTGCTTGATGGGTGAGCAACTCTTCGGCTTCGTCGCCAAGCCAAGACTCGATGGAATTGGGAACTGATAGTGTAGCTGTCATAAAGAATCTCAGTAAGTGCGAAACTCAGTGGCTTTAGCCCTGAGAGGACAATGACACTTCGGCTACGCGAGCGTGGATCACACAAGCGGTTTCAACCGCATTGAATCTTTCTTTACCCATTACCGCCTTGGAGTTGTTCAATTTGGTGTACTTTTGTAATGCACTTTCGATGGGACAATTACCATCTCAAACTTCCCAACCCTGTACGCATAATGGTTCGCTCAATTGAGCCTCCCTTTCGGGGTAATGTTAGCTTGTCGGTCAATGTTTTAAGAGCTTTTTCGACCTGCAACACTGTTTCAGTGACTTTAAAACTGTTTAATTGCTTCGGACAGAGCAAGGAACTAGCTACGCATTCCGGGGTGTCGTGACTCAAAAAACGTAGTCAATTAAGACGCAAGGCCCGTCAGTACAGCTTGCAAGAATTTCTCTTACAAGCTCAATCCCTTTAGGGTTGAGTTACTGACGCAGATTTCCCTCTCAATTTCAATTGCAGGCTGATGATTGCAGACATTAGCCTTGATGATATTCTAACGAAAAAATCATTTTTTCCATCTCCTCAACGATAGACCCAGTTTTTAACAAGTTAGCGACAACAGCAGCTAGGACGCGCTACTCTATAATAAGCTGGCAGTTCAGCCGGATCGGCGCTGCCAGCGATCGCCGCTCGACTCACAACTTTGCCATCACAATGTCAAATACTTACTTCGATTCTGAAAACGCTCACAAATCCTTCGAGATGCCCGGTGCTCGGCCGCATTACAACCCGGATCGCCCCGGTCAAGTAGAGCACATTTTCCTCGACTTAGTGCTGAATATTCCCAAACAAAGCTTTCGGGGCACTTGCAGCATCCGCATCAATCCAGTCCGCAGTGGTATTGACAAATTAACCTTAGATGCGGTAAACCTCAACATTGAATCGGTAAAAGTTGGCGAAACCGAGCAAGATTTCGACAGCGACGGCGAAGTGCTGCAAATTCAACTACACGAACCAACAGAAGCTTACCAACCAATTACTATTGCGATCGAATACTCGGTCGAAAAACCCCAGCGCGGCCTCTATTTCGTCGGCCCGGACAAAAACTATCCAGACAAACCAACACAAGTTTGGACTCAAGGCGAAGACGAAGATTCCCGCTTCTGGTTTCCTTGTTTTGACTATCCCGGACAGTTGGCAACTTCGGAAATCAGAGTGCAAGTTCCGAGACAACTTTTTGCTATTTCCAACGGGGAATTAATTAGTACAAAAAACGAAGGCGACGATAAAATTTATCACTGGTCCCAAACCCAGGTACACCCGACGTACTTAATGACCTTAGCAGTCGGAGATTTTGCCGAAATTAAAGACGAATGGAACGGCAAACCCGTTAATTATTACGTGGAAAGAAGCCGCGAAGCAGACGCTAAGCGCAGCATGGGCAAAACGCCTCAAATGATTGAATTCTTTTCTAAAGCATTTGGCTATCCTTACCCTTTTCCCAAATACGCTCAAGTCTGCGTCGATGATTTTATCTTCGGCGGTATGGAAAATACTTCCACAACTTTGCTGACAGATAGGTGCTTGTTAGACGAACGCGCCGCCCTCGACAATCGCGGTACTGAAAGCTTAGTCGCCCACGAATTAGCTCACCAGTGGTTCGGCGATTTAGTAGTAATTAAACATTGGTCTCACGCTTGGCTGAAAGAAGGCATGGCTTCTTATTCCGAGGTGCTGTGGACTGACAAAGAATATGGCAAAGAAGACGCGGCTTACTATATGTTAAATGAAGCCCGCAATTATTTAGCTGAAGATAGTTCCCGCTACCGCCGCCCGATCGTTACTCACGTTTACCGCGAAGCAATCGAATTGTACGATCGCCATTTGTACGAAAAAGGTGCTTGCGTTTATCACATGATTCGCGCCGAGTTGGGCGACGAATTATTTTACAAAGCAATTCACACTTTTGTGCGGGATAACGCTCACAAAACTGTAGAAACGATCGATTTGCTCAGGGCGATAGAAAAGGCTACCGGTCGCAATCTGATGTTTTTGTTTGACCAGTATGTTTATCGCGGCGGTCATCCAGATTATAAGGTTGCTTATTCCTGGGATGGTGACAGCAAATTAGCAAAAGTTACTGTCACTCAAACTCAGGTAAAAGATAGCAAGAATGGCAACGGCAACAGCAAAGATGTCTTTGACCTAAAAATTCCGATCGGCTTCGGTTACAAGCCGGAAAAAGAAGCAGATGATGACAGTCCGACACCTTCAACCCCGATCCTGAAAACTTTCACAGTCCGAGTGCATGAGCGCGAGCAAAGCTTCTATTTTCCCCTAGAACAGAAGCCTGCATTTATCAGTTTTGATGTCGGCAACAAATACTTAAAAACTGTAGCGTTAGAGTATGGAGTTGCGGAACTAAAAGCTCAGTTGCAGTTCGATCCAGACCCGGTTTCGCGGATTTACGCGGCCCAAGCTTTGGCGAAGAAGGGAGGGCTGGAAGCGGTGAAAACGCTGTCAGAAGTTCTCAAGAAAGAGCCGTTCTGGGCAGTACGGGCAGAAGTTGCCGGTCAGTTAGTTGAAATTAAACTCGACCAAGTTTTTGAAGGTTTAGTAAGTGGTTTAAAAGATAAAGATGCTCGTGTTCGTCGCGCTGTGGTGAATGCGCTGGGTAAAATCCCAACTCACGAAAGTTATAAAGCGCTGAGATCGATCGTCGAAAAAGGGGACGACAGCTATTATGTAGAAGCAGCCGCAGCGACTGCTATTGGCGGAATCTCAGCAGCTAACCCCGACGAAAAACCAACCGACGAACAGGTACTCAAAGAGTTAAAATTGGTGCTCAAAGAGCGTCAGGGGTGGAATGAGGTAGTGCGATCGGGTGCGATATCCGGTTTGGCGCAGATGAAAACTTCTGAAGATGCGCTGAATTTAATATTGAAATACACAGCCGCCGGTACTCCGCAAGCTTTGCGCTTGGCTGCAATTCGCTCTTTGGGCACAATTTCTACTGGTCAAACGAAGGTCAATTTAGAACGGATTTTGCAGCGATTGGCAGAATTATCTAAAGAGACGTTTTTCTTGACTCAAGTCTCTGTAGTAGCGGGATTAGGACAAATGCAAACTCGCAAAGCAATTCGCATTTTGCGTTCTTTAGCTGACCAAACTCCCGATGGCCGCGTCCGCCGCATGGCTGATGAAGCTGTGCAAAGAGTGCAGAAAAATGCTGGTTCTGATGCAGCGGTAAAGCAGTTGCGGGAGGAATTAGATCAGGTGAAAAAGGAGAATCAAGATTTGAGGAGTCGGATGGAAAATTTGGAGGCTAAGGCGAAGAAAGATTAGGTGTAAAACCCCATACCGGCCCAGATAAAGGCAGATATTGGCGATCGGCTTTTATCTGCTTGTCGGTAGAGGATTTCGCGCAGTTATTATAATAATATTATTGTTCAGTGCGAGTGCATGGGAATTTCCTATTTTCCACAGAGGGGAAAAACAAAATATCTTTATTCTCCAGTTTGTTGTCTCAACAGGGGAATTATATAGAATCAGGAGGCAATTTTTATTTTTGAGTTGTCAACTGTTGATGAAGTTGCAGTAGCTTTTTCACCCAAAAATATTGCCAAAATCATGAGTATAAGAACCGCTGTATTGGTAGAGCAATCGGGGGTAATTCCCTATCGTATTCAAGACGGACAAATTGAAGTAATGCTGATTACTTCTTCGGCTAGCAAGCGCTGGGTTATCCCCAAAGGATTAATCGAACCTGACATGACTCCCCAAGATTCCGCCGCCAAGGAAGCTTGGGAAGAAGCAGGTTTGTTGGGTAAAGTGTTCCCGGATTTGCTAGGAACTTACGAGTATCAAAAGTCCGGCTATACTTGTCAGGTAGAAGTATTTTTAATGGAAGTGCAAGCCGTTCTAGAAATTTGGCCTGAAGCTAGCAAGAGAAAGCGGCAGTGGGTAAGTATTCCTAAAGCAATTAAGCGGGTTAATGAACCGGAACTCAAACTCATTTTGGCGGATTTGCCGAATGGGTTCTGGTGAACAATACCCAGATATCCGACTTATTCACAAAGTCGAGTATCTAAGAATTCTCGACAACCTGGAATCGGAAGTGCAGTCAAAGTTCAGCAATGTTAAGATTAAAATGTGCGCGATTCCAGGAGTAACTAACCAGGATTTAAGTCGCCAGACAAGATTCCGCTATACGTTTATCAAGTGGCTTGGCTCATAATGTGCGATCGCGATCGAGTTCAAAAGGAGATAAACTCATGTTTGAGTACAAACTTGTTGGCAGTAAACTCCATGAAGTCATTAACTCATAATTTATGTTATAATTTTATTGCAGCTTCGTTTACCATAATAAATTGCCTTGGATTATAACTTTGATTGGAATCCAGCCAAAGAAAAGCAAAATATTCGCAAGCATCAATTAAATTTTCGTTTGGCATCAACTGTTTTCCGCGATCGTTCTCAATTAACAATATATGATGAAGAACACAGTCAAGATGAAGATAGATGGATTACCATAGGCTTAGATGAAACAGGAACTTTAAGGGTTGTCATCCATACCTTTGAACAAACCGATCGCACCTCCTGTATAATTCGGATCATTTCAGCCCGCAAAGCTAATTTCACTGAAACCCAAGCTTATCAAGAGAGGAAATTATGAAATCAGAGTATGACTTTTCTTCATCAGAGCAAGGCAAGTTTTACCATCCTGATGCTACGTTTCATTATCCCATTTATCTCGAACCAGATGTCGAGGAATTTGTGACTAAAATTGCTGAGCATAAAAAGATTGAGGTTCAAGTTTTGGTCAATGAATGGCTGAGAAATAACATTAAACTAATTCAAAGTATTGAGTAGGTGAGAAACCCGGTTCTTTTTCTCAAGTGCCTTGGCTAATAATGCCCGATCGCGATCGCTCCCAGAAGGAGATAGGATCATGTTTGACTATAAACTTGTAGAAA
Organism: Microcoleus sp. B5-D4; assembly: GCF_036705145.1. Taxonomy (NCBI): domain Bacteria; kingdom Bacillati; phylum Cyanobacteriota; class Cyanophyceae; order Oscillatoriales; family Microcoleaceae; genus Microcoleus; species Microcoleus sp. B5-D4. The sequence continues at coordinate 6,224 of NZ_JAUBTV010000100.1, forward strand.
GTAAACTCCATGAAGTCAATCGATTTTAGATTTTAGATTTTAGATTTTAGATTGAAGCCTTGACCCCACGGATAAATGCGGGGCGCAAGTTTCATCGGATACAGGTTTTTTATTTCTGGACGGATGAATCCGGGGGCTTGTATCCTGGATGCTTTCGGTCATTAACATCGTGAAACCACAACTGTCAGACACTCAAATAGAATTTATGGTTTCAGATATTCAGGGGCGAGTGGAATCTGGCGTTAGAGACTTTGTGCGATATTCTCATTGAAGAAGAAATTCCCCTAAATTTAAAGGCTTATCAACTTTTGCAAGAAGTGGGCAATATCTTGAACATGGAACGGGAAACTTGGGAGATGTTAAAAGTCCAAGTAACTCCTTGAGAATAGAATATGTAGCGGCGATTGCTGCAAATCCCAGAGAAATTGCAGCAAAAAGTCCAGATGCCTTAATACAGATTAAGCGTTAGCTGAGAGGAAAGGAATGCTTTCGGCTAAGTTATCCTTAACTTCAATTCCCTGTTTTCTCGCCCAAAACTGACTCAAAAAGTGAATTTGCCGCAAGCCTACAACTAAATTTAAACCAGGTACAAAAATCCACCAAACTGTTAGCGGTTCTTTGATTCCTTCTTGGCGGTACAATTCATTAACTGTGTTGTAAAGTTTGAACTGCACAATGTAAATCCAAGCAATACCGAGGAGGGAAAACCAACCAAACCATCCGGGAACGTCAGGGTCGAATATTCGCAAAGCTTGGGGGACGGCTACTCCTAAAACAAAGGGAAGCAAGCAAAGAGTTCCCGACCAACCGCTGCCGTTATAGCGACGCAATTCTTCTTGAATAATCCATTTGTACCATCCGTAATATAGCAGCAAGCTGACTCCAGACAGCAAAATTACTCGCCACAAAGAGCGGGGTTTACCTAAAGGTTTGTCGGACATATTTAGATGTAAGATATGAATTGCTATCTTGATTATATTAACATTTGTTAATTATTGCAAAATCATTTCTCGAATCGATCGCGCTGTTGCAGGGGCCAGCAGAACACCGTTGCGATAGTGGCCGCTGGCGATGAGAACATGGTCGTTACCCGGAAGCGTCCCGATAATTGGGGCCGGCCGCCCTTCCGGCCGCGGGCGCAATCCTGACCATTTCCTGATGATTGAGGCGAATGCTAAGGCGGGACAAAGTGATCTCGCCCTCGCCATCACTTGCTCCAACATATCAGCATTCGCCTGAATTTCCCCGCCATTTTCGGAAAACTCCACCGTCGCCCCCACCCAAAATTCCTGATTTCCCAAAGGCACAATGTGAACGTCATCGCAAGTAATTACTGGCCTAAAATCTGGGTTTCCTACAGGATTGGCCGATCGCAAATGCAGGGCTTGTCCCAACACCGGGCGAATGTCAACCAACTGATTTAAAGATGCAGTCACAGCAGCAGAACCCAAACCAGCCGCCACAATTAGTCGATCGAAATTTTCCGCAACAGGCAAGATGCCTGTTCCACAAGACTTATTGACAGCAATGGAAGATGGGAGTTGAATCTGAGACACCTGAGAATCCAACTCAGTAATGCCTTGAACTTCCACTCCAAACTCAAAATTAACTCCTTTGAGTTTAGCAGCATCAACCAAAGCCAAAGTTAGCGCCGTCGGATCGACTTGCCGGTCTTGAGGCGAATAAATCCCAGCAATAATCTTATCATTTAAATAGAGATGAGGGCAGCGAGATCGCACTCGTTCCCGATCCCAAAGTTCCAATTGCCAACCTTGAGAGTCGCGAGTAGCTATCAATTTTTCCCACTTACTTAAATCCTCTCCCTCCGAACAAAGCATTAAAATGCCTTGTTTGTTAAAAGGAATTTTTCGCCCAGTAACTGCTTCCAATTCAGGAATCAAAGTTTCGTAGCGCTGAAGGCTAGTTTCCCTCAACTGCCAATTTCTGCCCTTAGTTTTGTGGCTGATAACTCCCATCAAAACACCGAGTGCAGCGCCAGTAGAACCTTGTGCCGGCGGCTGTTTGTCGAACACAGTAACTTTCAGTTCGGGAAATTGACTTAGTTCAAAGGCGATCGAAGCCCCAACAATACCGCAACCAATAATTGCAACGCGAACCATTCAATTTTAGGTTTTAGATTTTAGATTTTAGATTAACTGCTTCCTAGGTTTTGTCCATATAAACCTTTTTTGGACGGGCAAGATGCCCGTCCCACAAGAAAACTGATTCTTTCTTTGTGGAACAGGCATCTTGCCTGTTCTTGACAATGATACGCCCCACAAGAAAACTGATTCTTTCTTTGTGGAACAGGCATCTTGCCTGTTCTGGATGCCAGATGTGAGTTAAAGCTAATTAAGCTTTAGGAATTAGCTGCAAGAAGGTATCGAAATCATTGACAGCTTTTTGATAGCTGGCCGTGACTTTTGCATAGTCAAGCTCTTTAGCAGCAAGATCAATGTTAACCAAATCGGTAAACAAACTCTTAGTTAAATCAACAGCTTGTTGTTGAGAACTAGGCAACAAACTCGCAGAGACGGTTTTCATGGTGTTCCGCAAGTCGCCTAGAGGCCCGTGAATGTAAGTTCTGGTATCAATCCAATTCCGTTGTTGAATTAGAGTGCCCAATTTATCCATGCGCGATCGGAACTCGGTCAGGGTAGGAACATAGCGCTGAATTTGCTGAGTCTGGGCTGCTGTGTAAGTCGTTGGAACTTTTGCTTCGACACTGCTGCAACTAACCAGAAATGCCATCAAAAACGCCATCATCAAGGCAAAAATTGAACGGGGACGAGTCATATCGATTTTAGATTTTAGATTTTAGATTTCTCGTTCTCAGGCTCTGCCTGCGAATGCAGCTCGGCGAGGAGCTGGTTTACTGACCTAGCACCGAGAGTTATGTACAAAATATTATTTTACCTCCTGGCGGCGCAGAAAAGTTATCAGAGCATCGCCAACTTTTTCTGACCAATGTTCTTGAGGATAATGCCCCGCTTGTTCCAGTGTGACTAACTCTGCATTTTGCAGGGAACCTACTAGCTTTTTAGCAGGTTCAACACTCAGCCAAGGATCTGTCAAACCCCACACAAATAAAGTTGGTCGAGTCCATGCTTTCAAGCCGGATTCAATTTCTGCCATTGACTGCGGCAACTGAATATTGCGGACTGTATTCATTAGCGATCGACCTGCATCCGAACTCTTCAAAAACGGGCGGCGGTAAACATCTAAATCCTTGTCTGATATCGTCTGGCGGCTGCCACCTTCGAGAGTTCTGTCAACCAAAAGCGGGTCTTGCGTCATCATGTCGCCAATAAAAGGCAGCCCCAACTGCTGCATTTTCCAAGGCAATCTTATATTTCCTGAAACTGGTGTATTGATGACGGCTAGACGCTCAATTTTATCGGGATTGCGTAAAGCGTATTGAATGCCGGCTGAAGCTAAAAATCCTTGGACAACGAGGTAAAATCGGTCTAATTCTATAGCTTGAATAAAGCCAGCAAGGGCGTCAACAAAAGCATCGGGAGTGTAGGCAAAGTCGCGCTTGTCTGGTTTTGTCGATCGCCCGTAACCCACCCAATCTGGGGCGATCGATCTAAATCCCTGTGCAGCCAAATCCGGCATCATTACAGTCCAGGTAAAACTCTGGGACGGCAAACCGTGCAGCAGCAGTACGGGCAGTTTACCAGTTTCGTTAACCGGATTTGTTTCCCGATAAAACCATTGCAGCGGGCCTACTTCAACTATTTTCTCATCAATTGACATTATTTTATATCAAATCCGTTAGCATCTGAATAGGAAATTCGAGTTCACTGTTGACTGTTCACTGTTGACTGTTCACTGTTCACTGTCAACCGTCAACCGTCAACCGTCAACCGTCAACATCATTCCGGTGTAACCGGAAATGATATTATTTATCAAACAATAAGGCGGGGATTCCCCGCCCTACTTACCTAATAGTTGGGTTCGCACATAGTACCTTACCCAACTAATTACAGCCGCGCTTAGAAATTCATTTCAGCAGCTTGAACTTTTTCGACCTGTTTCTTCTTGAGAACCAGCATGATTTGAGCCAGCATGGTCAAAGCCACGAAAGCCATCAATCCTTTAACGCGATCGGCACTTTGCAGCACAATCTCCACGTCTTTTTGACCGAAGCCGCCCACATTAGGATTGTTCGTCAAAAGTTCGCCTGCTGCAACTGTTTGTCCTTCGGTAACAATCAGTTCTGGGCCGGCAGGAATCGTATCAACAACCGCTGCACCTTCGGCAGGTTGAATTGTCACTTGATAACCGCCATCTTCCTGTTGAGCAATCTTAGAAACGCTACCAGCTACCGAAGCATTGTAAACAGTATTATTGCTCTTTTCGCCAGTAGGATAAACCTGACCGCGGCCGCGGTTGCCACCAACATAAATTTGGTATTTGCCGTAGTGAACCGACTTGTCAGTTGCCGGATTCGGCGACAAAACTGGGAATACCAATTCTTTGTACTGTTCTCCCGGTACGGGGCCCACTAAAACAATATTTTCTTGGGTTTCGCTGTAAGGTTGGAAGTAAAGATCGCCGACTTTTTCCTTCATTTCTTCGGGAATTCTGTCAGCGGGAGCAATCTTGAAACCTTCGGGCAACATCACAACTGCACCCACATTCAAGCCGCCTTTGCTGCCGTCGCCGACAACTTGCTGCACGCTAGTATCGTAGGGAATCTTGACAATAGCTTCAAACACTGTGTCAGGCAAAACAGATTGCGGTACTTCAACTTCAGTCGGTTTTGCACCGAGGTGACAGTTAGCGCAAACAATGCGACCTGTGGCTTCGCGGGGAGTAGCGGGTGCTGTTTGCTGAGCCCAGAAAGGGTAAGCAAATGCTGCTTGGGGAAGTGCGATGTCGCTGGTGAGGAAAAATCCTGCGGCTACGATCGCAATTAAGGCAGTTTTCGCGATCGTCCTGGCACTGCGGCGAAATATCGCAGATAAATTAGTTTGTGGCATTAGAGTATTCAATCTCAAAGGTCAGACAATTAGTCATTGGTCATTAGTCATTGGTCATTGGTCATTGGTCATTGGTCATTGGTCATTGGTCATTAGTTGCTAGTTGTGCGCGGTGAAAGATTCCCAACTCCGACGTTGTTATCTACTAACTACTGACTGCTGACTAATGACTAATAACTATGACCACCAAGGTGCTTCGCCGGTGCGGAAATCAGTTTCTGTCCAAGTTGTAAAAGCGATCTTGTCATCTGCGACAGTGGCGTGGGCCAGGGCCAGAGACAAAGGCGCTGGACCGCGCACCACTTTGCCCTCATTGTTGTATTGAGAACCGTGGCAAGGACAGATAAACTTGTTTTCGCTAACATTCCAAGGCACGACGCAACCCAAGTGAGTGCAGACTGCATTGATGCCGTAGTCAGCGAGAGATAAGTCTTCTTTCACCACAACATAGGTGGGGTCGCCTTTGAGACCTTGGGCTAAGCTGCGATCGCCCGCAGGGTGCGAAGTCAAATATTCGCTAACGATGATGTCGTTACCCAAAGCATCTTTAGCTGTGACTCCACCGCCAACTGCCCCACTCGACGGAGGAACAAAATATTGGACAACGGGATAGAGTGCGCCCAGTGCCACACCTGTGACTGTACCGAACGTCAGCAAATTCATAAATTGGCGACGCCCCATATCGGGAACATCGGGATTTCCAGCAGAAGATTGAGCCATGACCTGCCTTTACGGTTTTAAGTTACGTTTGTTTGTTAGCTGGAGCGCGAACTTGTACGTGCAGAGGAAGGAGGATAATTGCCGTTAATCTGCTCGCACAAATTTTAGGCCGCGAAAATTCCTTTTAAGAATGCGCCTTCCAGCCTTTATTAGAGTATTATTACATTTTTTGAACTTTGTCTTTTATTGTTTAATGGATTAACTCAGGAGCAACCATGACGGGCAAGGATTTACACCAGCTACTGCTAGAAAAATGGGGAAAGTCTTACGATATCAGATTGCGGCGAACGCGGGGCAAGATTTTTGTGCAAGTTATGTGGAAATATCTAGAACAGGCATCTTTTCCGATGACGGAGGCTGATTATTTCGAGCATTTGGATGCAGTCGCCAATTACCTCAACGGCTGGGGGAGCACAGAACAGGTGAGAGAATACATCCTAACTACTCGCGATCGCCCGCGCTTGGGTAAAGCTGTCAGCGTTCCCCTAGATTTGGGTGAAAGAGCCTCGGAGTGGTTGCTAGACGAGTTTTGAATCAGTCATTAGTCCTCAGTCATTAGTCCTCAGTCATCAGTCCTCAGTCATTAGCCATCAGTCATATCAAATCCAGTTAGATCCGAATGATACCGGAGTGCGAGCCTCCCCGCTTGGCTGCGCCGGGGGAAACCAAAGCGCTACATCCTTTTGATACCGGAGTGCGAGCGTCCCCCCCCGCTTTGAGAAACTAGAGCGATCGTGATCTGTGCTCGCACCAGCTCTTGTGTGGCGGGATTTCCGGCGCGCGCTATGGGCTGTGGGATTTAAATGCTGCAACAGTTTCTGGGGCTTTTTAGGGGCTTTTTTAATTTTGGGCGATCGTCCTTCATGCTTACCAAAATCATCCGAACCAATTTCTGTCAACAATTTCACCTACAATGAGTGTCAGATATCTTGTGAAATTTAGGAGAATGTTGTAATGGGTGTTGCACTGGGAATGGTTGAAGTCTTAGGATTTCCCGCTGCAGTAGAAGTTGCGGACTCAATGGTGAAAGCAGCCCGTGTTACTTTAGTTCGCTATGAGAAAATAACCCGCGCCTACTGGACAATTATAGTGCGAGGAGATGTTTCTGAAGTGCAAGCAGCCGTTGCTGCTGGAATTGAATCAGTTAAAAAGGTCGATGGCGGAAAGTTGCTATCGTATCACATAATTGCTCGTCCCCACGAGAATCTGGATTACATTTTGCCGATCGGCTACACTCCTGAAGTCGAACAGTTCCGAATGTAGTCAAAGTTTTGACAAAACTTTGGTGTTGAATTTTAAGTTTTAGTAATTATAGAGGCGCGGGCGATCGTGTCTCTATATTTTTTTGGCTGCGAGTCGATATATTTTTGTGCTGTGTTTATCTGCGGTATATTTTGCCGAAGCAGCAGGCAGAATAATTTGGAATTCTTAACCGCAGATCAACGCAGATCAACGCAGATAATACAATCAGCCAGTAATCAAATCACTGGCGGTGATTCTGTGAACTCCCTTCAGAATTCCGATGATTTGACCATTCTGAAGAATCTGGGTATCAGAACCATTCAACTGAGAACTTATGTTTGCAAACGGAGCGCGAGAACGTACCAAAAGTTTATCTTCACCTTGTTTGAAGTCAGCAACAATATCTCCCCCAGTCCACCAAAGCCTAAACTTGTCAGCCCCCTTACCACCAATCAGGTAGTCATCGCCACTCATGCCAAACAATAAGTCGTCGCCTGCCCCGCCAATCAGCGTTTCGCTGCCGTCTCCGCCAAGGAGAGTATCGTTGAAGCCAGAACCTATGGCTACTTCGAGGCCGGAGAGCGAATCTATGCCACCCTGCCCGTCGGAAGCCCGACCTAACCCAGACCCGTCGCCGACTGGCCCCAACTGGAGATAGACGCCCGCTCCTCCAAAACTGTAAGATACTGTGTCAATGTCAGCCCCGCCATTAAGGGAGTCATTGCCAGCCCCGCCATCAAGAAAGTCGTTGTTAGCCCCGCCATCAATATAGTCATTGCCGCTGCCACCATAGAGAGTGTCATCGCCATCGTTTTGTCGAGGAGGGCTTACTCGGGGATCGCCATCAAAACCAATGAAACTACTGCCACCATAGAGACTGTCATCGCCATCTTCCCCCGACAGCAAATCGTTCCATACGTTGCCCTCGAGTTTATCGTTCCCAACTCCACCATATAGCAAGTCATTATTATCGCCACCGATAAGAGAGTCATTTCCTTCTCTACCGTAGAGCGTGTCATTATTTAGGTCACCATTCAGAACATCGTTGTCTGTTCCGCCGTCAAGCCAATCTTGACCCCAGCTTCCAATGAGATTGTCATTGCCAGTCTCACCAAAAAGAATGTTAGTAAAGCCGTAGTTATCTACGTAACCATATTGACTTGCACCATACAGTAGGTCATCGCCACTTCCACCATATAACCTGTCACTGCCATTTTGACCGTAAAGAGTGTCATTGCCAGCTCTACCATAGAAGATGTCATTATCACTGATCGAAGATCCCTGGGTGTACCGACCATCATTCATATAGTCGTCAAGCAGATCGTTTCCATCTCCACCATCAAGCGAGTCATTGCCAATTTCCCCAAAGAGCGAGTCATTGCCGCCCAAGCCCAATAGAGTGTCATGGCCAGCTCTACCATAGATGATGTCATCGCCAGCAGTGGAAGCGGGAGGGCCCGAGAAGGTGTCAGCGCCAGTAGTGCCAATTGTTGTTGCCATATATTTAATTTCCGATTGAGATTAAGAAACTGAAACCGTCAAAAAGGTAAAAATTTACAGTGGGGATTTTTCAAATGAACTTACTAAAAAATCCACCCAAAAAACCAACAAGTCTCCTATCTTAGGCAGCCAGGAAACTCAAAAGATATAGCTAGACTTCAGTGAGCCAGGTTGACTCTCTTGCTGAAGTTTTACGTTCTTGTTCAGTAATTTCACTGTGTGGGTATGTTATCTCTAACTCGAATACTAAGGATCAGCTCGTGTCAAATCTTCATGAAAACCTTAAAAACCCACTTATTAAAATAACTTATGATTGCCAGCCCGATCGCCTAAAAAATAGTGTAAATTAAGGCTCAAAACCTTGACCCCAGACACCTAACGCTAAACTTTGCTAATGTGAATTTAATATTTTATATTAAATACTTATCAAACAGACACTAAATCAGCAAAGATTATCATATAAAACAATCAACTTACTCCAATAGCTGAGAAGCTTAGCTTTACACAATGTTTATAACCTTACTTAAGTAAATAGGGAATTCGCCCTCAAAATAGCTGAAGCAATGTTTTTAAGATAAGTTGACAACCATCCCAATCTCGGCTAAAAATAGCAGACAATTTTAAAATTCAGATGTTCGGTAACTTTTGCATTGTCTGCTATTCTTAATTCTCATCGTCCTAAAAGCTTTACCAAACCAACCCCGCCAAAATACAAGCTCAGCACCGCACCTCCTAAAAGACTTTGCGTTAAAGGGTCAGTAGAAGGCGTTAAAACCGCTCCCAAAACTGCCGCTCCCAAGACTACATACCGCCAGCCGGAGAGCATTTGGTTGGAAGAAACTATGCCCAAAACGCCGAGCAATACTTGGACAATCGGGATTTGAAAAGCTAAGCCTGTGCTGAACATTAACAGCAGCACAAATTTAAAGTATTTGTCGATCGACCACAACTGCTCTACAACATCCGCCCCATAGGTGACAAAGAAATTCAGCGCCGCCGGAATCAGAGCGATGTAAGCAAATACTAAACCGCCCAAAAAGAGGAAACTCGAACCGAAAAACACAGGCCCCAGCAACCTGCGTTCTTTCCGAGTCAAACCGGGGAGAACAAACAGCGCTATCTGGTAAAAAATAAACGGAGTGGCGATGAGCAAACCGCTGTATCCGGCTACTTCGATAGAAACAAAGAAATACTCGCCCGGAGCTAGTTGCAGAAACTTGACGGGCCCGGCCGGTACTTCGAGCAGTTGCACGATGGGTTTAACTGTGAAAAAGCAACCGATTACAGCGATTACTACTGCAATTAGCGAGTAGAAAAGTCGCTGCCGCAATTCTTCTAAATGGTCGAATAAAGACATTTCAACTTCGTCGGGAAGTTCGTCTAGAAATTCGTTTTCTAAGTTGCGAGAACCCATCGCACCGCCGGCGATTGGTGCAATGCTGTTTTCCTGGCTAATTGCTTCGAGATTGTTGTCGGAACCTTGTTCGGATGTCTCCAAGTTTGAGGGAGCAGTCATAGGGAATGGGTAAGTGGTAAGGGGTAATTGAGAAGAGGGAATGGGTAATTGAAAATTGGTAATTGGTAATTGGAAATTGAGAATAGTTATTTCATATTTGCTCCGACTTCCTTCTTCATTCTTCATTCTGGCTTCAGCAGCAGAAGGAACGATCGATAATTAATCCGTGTAGCGGTGTCAAAATCCGTGTCCTGCCTTCATTATTCAATCACGATCGCAATTTTGCCGATCGCGCGGCCCGTTTCGCTGTAAGCGTGGGCTGCTGCTACTTCTTGTAAGCTGTAAGTGCGATCGACAATCGGCTCAACTTTATCGGATTCTATTAACTCCCGCAAAGCCTCTAAATCGCTGGGGTTGGCATTGGCTAGAATGAATTTAGCTTTTTTACCCGATATAAACCAGCTCGTTAACATCGGTGCGAGGTTCTCGAAACTTGGCAAAGTCGATATATAAATTCCCTCTGCTTGCAGCACTTTTTCGCATTCAGCAAATGTTCTTGTCCCGACAGCATCCAAGATTATATCATATTTATCGGTTTGTTGAGTAAAGTCAATTTCTGCGTAATCCAGGACAAAATCGGCTCCCAAACTCTTGACAAATTCTCTATTTTTAGCGCTGCAAACTCCCGTTACTTCCGCGTTCATTGCTTTCGCAACTTGCACGGCAAAAGTGCCAACTCCGCCGGAAGCGCCGTTAATCAATACTTTGTTTCCTGCTTTAATTTGACCCAAATCCCTGAGCGATTGCAAAGCAGTTAAACCTGCGATCGGTACTCCTGCTGCTTCTGCATGAGTGATGTTTTTCGGTTTAAAGGCGGCATCCGATTCTGGCACGGCCGCATATTCGGCGCAAGCACCCCCATTGATGGGATTTAAGAAAGTATAAATTTCATCTCCGGGTTGAAATTTGGTGACTTCCCGGCCGACTTCCACGACAACTCCCGATATGTCTGAACCGACTATTCGAGGAAAGTTAAATCCTGTTAATAGTTGCAGGTGTCCTTGCCGGATTTTCCAGTCTACGGGATTGACGCTGCTAGCGCGAACTCGCACTAACAATTCGTTGGATTTGGCGATCGGCTTGGACAATTCTCGGTACTGCAATTCTTCGGCTGAACCGTAGCGATCGAACGCAACTGCTTTCATGGCAAATTTTCCGGTTTATTTCCAATAGAACACTCAATCCTTTACAATTACAGCACATTCGATCTAAATGTGACACAGTAAATTGAGCCAGCCTTGTAGCAGCGGGCGATCGACTCTTGGAGGCCTCCAGACAGGACGCAGGCGTGAGGCAATGGGTTCGCTGGCAAGCGTGCGATGGCTAGCGATTAAAATTAATAGGGACGGGGCGGGCGATCCCATAACCCTGAGCATAATCTACTCCAATCTCTCGCAATTTTTCTAAGATAGTCTCGTCTTCGACAAACTCAGCTATAGTTTCAAGATCCATCGCATGGGCAATACGATTAAAGCCTTCAACCAGCGCTTGAGAAATCAAATTATGACTAATATTCTTGACAAAAGCACCATCTATTTTTAGATAATCAACTGGTAAATTTATCAGATACGCAAACGAACTCAACCCACTGCCAAAATCATCTAAAGCAAAGCAACAGCCAATTTTTTTGAGTTCGCCCATGAAATATCGGGCTTGCTCAAAGTTTGCGATCGCTGCCGTTTCCGTGATTTCAAAACCAATGGTCTCTGGGGGGATTTTGTAGCGAGAAAATTGTTCTATTAAAAACCTCATAAACTGATTGTTACTAATGCTAGCCCCCGAAAGATTTATCGTGTATAAGCCTTGACTAATAATATCTTTCTCCGGTAATTTGTGATAGTTAGAAAAAAAAGTTTCGATTACCCAACAATCGATCTCAGTTATCAATCCGTAACGCTCGGCGGCGGGAATAAACTGAGCTGGAGATACTATTTGTCCATTTTCGTCCAGCATTCTAATCAAAATCTCATAATGCTCAACTAATGGTTTAGAAGTAATAGAGACAATTTTTTGGTAGTAGAGACAAAAACGATTGGTTTCCAGCGCCCGGGTGATTTTGGAAATCAACTGCCTCTCACCACGTTGTTTAATTAGTTCGCTATCATCTAGACTATAAATATGAACACAGTTGCGGCCTCTGGCTTTGGCGGCATAACAAGCTGCATCAGCAGCTCCCAGAAGCTCCATCAAATTTTGGCTGGTTTGGTCAATAGCAACAACTCCAATGCTGACTCCGATGATAAAGGTTTTGCCATTCCAAATAAACCGAAACTGATGCACTAAGTCTTTGAGGTTTTCCGCAATTTGAGTTGCTTGAGAGAGCGAACATTGATTGAGCAAAATACCAAATTCATCACCTCCCAAGCGAGCCAGCATATCATTAGCACGGACTCCCTGTTGAATAAGTGCGGTGATTTGGCGCAGTAGTTCATCGCCAGCAATATGACCTACGGTATCGTTAACGACTTTGAACTGATCTAAATCTAAATAACAGAGAGCGTGCCGGTGATTGCTATCTTTAACAGAGGCGATCGCATCAACTAGGTGCTGCTCAAATCTTCGACGGTTGATTAACCCCGTCAGGGCATCGTGATTGGCTTCCCAAGAGAGTTTATGGGTGAGATAGCGCGATTCCGTAACATCATGAAAGACCATGACTGCCCCGATAATTTGACCTTGGCGGTCTCGAATCGGTGCTGCCGAGTCAGCAATGGGATACTCGGTTCCATCCTGGGAAATCAGAATAGTATTGTTAGCTAAGGTCACAATTCGCTCTTCTAATAGAGCCTTGTTTATAGGATTCTCTACTGTCTCTCGCGTCACTTGATCGACAATTAGGAAGACTGTAGAGAAAGGAACTCCTTGAACCTCATCAGCCCTCCAGCCTGTCAGCCGCTCAGCTATAGGATTGAAATATCTCACATTACCTTGGGCATCAGTAGTAATGACCGCATCGCCAATGGATTGCAGTGTCACTTGAGCCAATTCCTTTTCGGCAAAGAGAGACTCTTCGAGACGTTGCCGTTCTTCAATTTCTATCAAGAGACGTAAATTCTGCTTTTGGAGTTTTTGTTGCAGCCTTCCAATAGTTAGGTGGGTTTCGACACGAGCTAATACTTCTTCGACTTGAAATGGCTTAGCAATATAATCTACCCCTCCCGCAGCCAGCCCTTGCACCTTATTAAAAGTTTCATTGAGCGCACTCAAAAAAATTATTGGAATCTCTGCAGTGCGCTCGTCAGATTTTAATTGTCGGCAAACTTCATAACCATCAATATCAGGCAATTTAATGTCTAGTAAGATTAACTCCGTCGATGGCGATTGGGCAGCTCTGATCGCCATTGCCCCTGTTATAGCACTGCGAACTTTATAACCCTCTGCCCTCAAAGTATCCCTGAGCAGACGCAGGTTATCAGGCAGATCGTCAACAATTAAAATATTGCCTCGGTAGTTTGTAGCTCGATCGCTAACCCTATCCCTAGTTCTATCGACAATCATACTGATTTCCCTAGTTTCCTGCTAGAGGAATATAAGCCTATGCACCAATAGTATAGTTGAATTATGTTGAATTATTAGGTTATAAAGGTCACTTTAGGCAGAAAGAAGTCCTGCGAGCCGAGATATGGCGCTGGCAACGGGGCGCAGCCCTACAAAATCTGCATTGTTCGGCTAGGGGCAGTCCCCTCGTGGTTGCCCTTCTTCGCTTCGCGTAACATCAGAAGAACATGGTTTTAACCCAAGCAGGCGATTTATGAACAAGCGCATTTCTCACATGGCAAGCCTACTCGTCATTGCAATTGGATGTCTCGTGCTGCTGGGTTGGCAATTTGACATCTCCCTACTCAAAAGTGGTTTTCCCGGTATGACTTCGACCATGAAAGCAAACACGGCAATTTGCTTTTTGCTGGCTGGAGTGTCTTTGAGATTGTTGCAGTACCAAAGAACCCGACTGCACAATCGCATCGCTCAAGGGATGGCAGGATTGATAATCATCATGGGTCTGCTGACGCTGAGCCAGTATATTTTTGGTTGGAAGCTGGGTATTGATGAGTGGCTTTTCCGAGATTTCGTCTCTTCAGCGACTCCTTATCCGGGAAGAATGGGAGTAAATACTGCCCTAAATTTTGTGCTGATGGGACTAGCACTGTTACTGTTAGGGCAAAATTCCCAAGGAATGACTTGGTTGGCTCAGATTTGTAGTAGTGTTGCAGCTTTAATTTCTCTACTAGCTTTATTTGGACACCTATTCAATGTCGATATTCTTGAACGGTTGGGCACAATTACGACGACTCCCTCCCTAAACGCGATCGTCACCTTTTTCATCCTCTATGCAGGAATTTTATGGCTCCGCCCCAAGGAAGGATTAATGCAAGTAGTAACCAGTCCCCTAGTTGGCGGAGTAATGGTTCGGTGGTTGCTGCCTTGGGGGACAATCTTTCCAGTGACAGTGAACTGGTTGACTCTTCAGGGACAAAATTTAGGCTGGTTTAACGTTAATTTTGGCTATACATTGCGTTCAACTGTTATGGTTGTCACGTTCTCAATTCTCATCTTGGCGACGGCTCGCTCTTTAAACCAGATAGATTACCAGCGCCAACAAGCGGAAAAAGAAATTAAAAAACTTAACGAAACTTTAGAAAATCTTGTGGGTGAACGAACAGATGCTTTACAAAAATCGCAGGCTCGTTTTGCGGGAATTCTAGAAATCGCCAATGATGCAATTATTTCAGTCGATCGCACTCAACGCATTACCCTGTTTAATAAAGGGGCAGAAAAGATGTTTGGCTATAAAATTGAGGATATTTTAGGGGAGCCACTGAATTTACTGCTGCCAGAACAGTTTAGAGATGCACACCCGCAGCATATCAAACAATTTGCACAGTCTTCTACCAGAGCGCGAAGGATGGGAGAACGAAGCGAGATTTTGGGTCGTCGTCAAGATGGAACGCAGTTTTCGGCTGAAGCCTCTATTTCTAAGCTGGAAATGAGAGACGAAACGGTATTTACTGTTATTATGCGCGATATTAGCGATCGCCAAAAAATTGAGATGGCTTTACGAAACAGTGAAGAGCAGTTTCGCCATGCGTTTGAAGATGCCTCTATCGGAATGGCGATCGTTTCACTTGATGGGCACTGGATTAAAGTCAATCCTGCCTTATGTCAGATTCTTGGCTACTCCTCAGAAGAGTTGTTAGCGTTAACTTTCCAAGACCTTACCCATCCTGACGATTTAGACTCGGATCTTAGTTATGCAAATCAACTATTAGCAGGAACAATTTCAACTTACCAACTGGAAAAACGGTATTACCATAAACAAGGACATATAATTTGGATTCTTCTTGATGGCTCGCTAGTACAAGATGGACAGGGAAATCCACTGCATTTTATTGCTCAAATCCAAGACATTACGGCTCGGAAAGAAGCTCAAAAAACGCTAGAGCTTCAAAGCGTTATCATGAATAACATGGCAGGAGGAGTGTGTTTAATCAAAGCCTCAGACCTCATGATAGTCTATACCAATCCTACCTTTGACGCTATGTTTGGCTACACAGAGGGCGAACTCGCAGGTCAATCCGTTGGTATCTTAAATTATGTCGATACAAAGGTTACACCAGATGTAACCGTTCTAGATATCGTAACTCAAATTGAACAGACCGGGGAAGCGAAATATGAAGTCCACAATAGAAAGAAAGATGGAACTCTCTTTTGGTGCAGAGTTAATACATCCATGTTTGAGCATCCTGAATACGGAACTGTATATGTTGCCGTTCAGGAGGACGCAACAGAGCTAAAACTGGCTGAGCAAGCCTTGCAAGCTACCACAAATCGCCTCAACTTTCTTCTAAACTACAGCCCCGTGGTCATTTTTAGCAGTAAACCTGCTGGCGATTATGGAGCAACTTTCATCAGCGAAAATATCAAAGATGTATTGGGCTACGAAAGCAGGGAGTTTTTAGAAGATTCTAAATTTTGGGTGAATCACTTACACCCAGATGATGTAGAACCAGTGGTTAATGGGTTAGCAAATCTATTCGTTAATGATTTTTACTTCCACGAATACCGTTTGAGTCGCTCCGATGGGGTTTATCGCTGGATGCTCGCTCAGCTTAGGCTAATTCGAGATAATTCAGGTACACCAGTAGAAATCTTGGGATATTTAATTGACATTAGCGATCGCAAACAAGCTGAGTTGGAATTTCAGCAGGCAAATGAAGCAAACCAAGCCAAGACTGTCTTCCTCGCCAATATGAGCCACGAACTCCGCACCCCCCTCAACTCAATTTTGGGATTCACGCAATTGATGAGCTATGATAGAAATCTGACTCCTTCTCTCCAAGAACGTTTACAGATTGTCAATCGTAGCGGTAGACATTTATTGGACTTGATTAACGATATTTTAGATTTATCCAAAATAGAGAGCGGACGGATGACCCTCAATCCTTCTGAGTTTGATTTGACAAGTTTGCTGACTTCTATTGAAGAAATGTTCCAAGTTAAAGTCCAATCTAAAGAATTGCAACTCATTTTCGAGCTAGCTCCCGACATTCCTCAATTTGTGCATAGCGACGAGAAAAAACTATATCAAGTCTTGGTCAATCTGCTCAGTAATGCGATTAAGTTTACCAACCAAGGAAGCGTCACCCTACGGGTAAGAGCAGCACAAAGAGACAAAACATCCTGTCACCTATGTTTTGAAGTTGAGGATACAGGCGTGGGAATTGCGCCCACAGAAATTGATAGCCTATTTAAGGTATTTGTGCAAGCCGAAGCCGGGAAGAATTTGAGTCAAGGCAGTGGGCTTGGTTTAGCGATAAGTCAAAAACTCGTCAAACTCATGGGCGGTCAAATTCGGGTTAAAAGCACTTTGAACCAAGGTAGCACTTTTTCTTTTGAGATTGGTGTACAGTTACCTCAAGCAGAATCCTTACCCCCAGAATTAATTAATCAAAGAGTAATTGGTTTAGCTCCCGGACAACCGACTTACCGCATTCTTATTGTTGAAGATTTAGAAGAAAATCGCCGCTTGTTAGTCGAGCTGCTTACCTCGGTTGGTTTTGAGGTGAGAGAAGCAAAACAGGGAGTGGAGGCGCTCTCACTGTGCGAGACTTGGCTGCCGCACCTGATTCTGATGGATCTACGAATGCCGATCGTCGATGGCTACACAGCTACTAAATATATTAGAGAACGCCCTAAGAGCCAAGAAACTCTCATTATTGCTTTAACTGCCAGTGTTTTGGAAGAAGATCGAGAGAAAGTTCTTATGGCTGGCTTTAACGACTTTATAAGCAAGCCCTTTCAGCAGAGAGACATCTTTGACAAACTAGCTAAATATTTGGGACTGCAATATATCTACGAAGTCGTAGAACAAACTCCACAAAAACAATTAGTTGAAACGGTGTCTATTGAATATCTATCCATGATGCCCCCTCAGTGGTTAGAACAAATGTATCAAGCCGCTTACTATCTCGATACGGAAGTTATGAACGAATTAATTTTACAAATTCCCGAATCCAAATCAAGTTTGTCCAAAGCACTAACGGATTATATCAATAATTTTAATTCTGACCGAATTATGGAGTTAATTCGACCTCTGCTGCCGAATCCACTGTAGTTATCGAGTTTAAGGACAAAGAAGCTAGAGTGCTTTCAGCAGTGGCTATATTTCCAATAGAAACAAACCGGGGAAAGGATCTGGAAGTTTTTGGAGATGTCTATTGCAGATATCCATCAGCATGAGGAAATGGCATACACATTAGATGGAATGTGCTGTAAGTAGGTAGGTGTAAAAAAACCAAAGTATGTTAAGATAAGTAAAAAGTCGAATTAAATTTACAAAATAAACAAAT
>NZ_JAUBTV010000101.1:0-23883 GCF_036705145.1 Microcoleus sp. B5-D4
ACGCCCATCCCACAATAACAATTAAAATTGTAAGTTATTTAATTCGTGATCCTAAGAAGCAGAACACGGACGGGCGGGACACCCCTCCCACAACACCAAGGCTATCAATCCTCGTTCCCAGGCTCTGCCTGGGAAGGCATATCAGCGAGGCTCTGCCTCCCGATTGCTGACATGAATTTAACAATATTTAAGATTGCCAGAAATCTGCCACATCATATCCCATTTCGGTGAGCATTTGCCGCAGCAGAGGTAAGCTCAAACCAATCACATTTGTGTGACATCCTTCGATTTTTTCCACAAAAAAGCCGCCTTTACCTTCGAGTGCAAAACAGCCTGCACAGGCGAGGGGCTCTCCGGTAGCGACGTAAGCCGCTATTTGGCGCGAGGTAACTTCCGCAAAATGAACTTTTGTAACTTGACAACGAATGATCGATCGCGACCTCGCCTCACCAAAGTCATCGAATCTAGTATCAATTAAAGCATGACCCGTATACAGTTCGCCCACCTTACCGCGCATTTTCTGCCAGCGCGAGATTGCTTCTTCCGCATCCTTGGGTTTGCCGTGAATTTCGCTATCTATGAGCAAAATTGAATCGCATCCCAAAACCAAACAAGATTTGGGATTAGGGATTTGGGGGTGAGAATTAGCCAGCAAAAACTTAGCTACAGCCTCAGCTTTTCCCTCTGCTAAAACCTGCACTAAATTAGTGGCATCCCTCATTTGTATTTGCCCTTCATCAAAGTCGCTGGGGCAAATCACAGCTTGAATTCCGGCATTTTCTAGCAGGCGACGGCGCGCTGGAGAAGCTGAAGCTAATACAAAAGTTGGAATTTTCATAAGTTAAGAAGTTCAGTTGACAGTTGACAGTTGACAGTTGACAGTTGACAGTTGTCAGTTGTCAGTTGTCAGTTAACTGTGGTGAGGTTTCCAGCGAACAGTCAACAGTCAACAGCGAACAGTCAACAGTCAACTGTCAACAATGCCCCATGCCCCATGCCCAATTCCCAATTCCCAATTCCCTAATAAACAGAGAAAGATTTAACAACTTTCTCAAAAGCTTCTTTTACCTTCGGCCAGCGTTCTTCGGTAGTGGAAACGTTAAGCGTAAAAAGTTTGCCGCGGCTGACGGCTACACTCGCTAAGTTGTGCCGTTCTTGGTTTGGCAACTTAACGGCGTATTCTAAAATGTAATAGTTTTTCGATCGCGATTCACGAGCTTCTGCATTGACTAATTCAGCTTCGCGACCCGAATCAGCCGGGGCGATCGCACTTTTGCTGAGCTTGTATCCCACATCCGTCGGCGATCCCAAATCCGCCAGAGTTTTGTCCTTCGCAACTGGACTGATTACAACGCTGACATTCTCGGTTTGCTGAATCAAATCGCGGAACACCACATCGGGCCCGTTAGAAACCGCGATCGGCAGCCAGCCGTTAGGATAGAGAAATTGATAGCCATCGCCAGTATCAACGTAGCTTTTGAGTCCGGTGACTTTAGAGACACAACCGGTCAAGGTGAGGCTGAGAACCACCAGAAGTATTGCCGCAATTCGTTTGAGCATTCTTTTTACGGATAGGGTAAAACAAAAATATTTAATTTTAATTGTCTCACCAAACCTTGCCCCTAAAAATAGTTAAGCTATGGATCGCTGTTTGTGTACCGCCAGCGATCCATAGCCATATAGTTTAATTGTTAACAAAATCATTACAGGTGAGTCAGCCAGCTAATCAGCCCGTGCTTGGTCGAAACTTCTAAAGCCAAGAGAGAAACAAAGCCAATCATGGCAAGGCGGCCGTTTAAGCGTTCTGCGTAGGGAGTGAAGCCGGTGCGGGGTTCGTCATCGATGTATACTGTCGGCTCGATCGCAAAATTGTTCATTTTGCCTTGGTCGTCCAGCATTAAGCCTCGGTTAGTCATGTTTTTTTTCCTAAATGGTTTTTAGTGTACTGTAACTAAATGTAACAGACTTGTGAAGATATGTAAAGGATTGTGAGAAATTTTTTTTAAAGATCTCGATCGGACACCAGTAAAAAAAATGCAACGCTAGGCTCTCAACCCTTATATAGTCAGTCTTTCCCTAATCTAAAATCTAAAATCTAAAATCTAAAATGGTATGACGGTGGGTAGACTCTGGGCCCCGGAGGGGGGAGGATAGAGTGGAGAGGCACAAAAGTCGATGGTGTATGGCAAATCCAGTCTGGGTTTGACGAAAATTGTGGAACGGAGGAAAAATTTATGCGGGCCAGTCTGGAAATGCGGTGGTTTTATAGCGGTGCACTGCCAAAATCAATCAATCAATGGTTTGGAAGCGAGAGTCTCGGCACGTATCTTTCGCCTCCCGAAGAGCGGGAAGACATATATTTGCTAGTACCAAGCTGCGACTACTTAGGAGTGAAGCTGCGTGGGAAAACCTTGGAGGTAAAGTGGCGTCAGGGAGAGTTGGGGACAATGCCGTTCGGCAACCGCTGGGAAGGCAAAGCCGAAAAGTGGCTGAAGTGGGTTTGTGCGGACACGATGGCGCCGATACCGGCGGATATTTTGGCGACAGGAAAGTGGGTGGGAGTCAAGAAAAAGCGAGCGCAGCGTCTTTACCACGTTTCGGAGTCGGGTGCGGTAATGTCAGTGCCAGTAGAAGCCCCCATTCCTCAAGGTTGCACCGTGGAACTTACTCAGTTGAACATTAACGGCAGCGCGTGGTGGACTTTGGGATTTGAAGCATTTGGCAGCGAAAGTTCTTTGACAGAAAACCTGCAAACAGTAGCTAGTTGGACTAGCAAGAGTTATCAGGCGCAAAAGTTAAAAGCTGAGGATTCATCTGCTTATCCGGTTTGGCTGGCTAGCAAGTAATATCAAACCCGGCTTTAATAATACCTCCTGTATTTTTTAGTCGCCCTCTGCTGGGACGAGAGTTTGTGTAGATGCGGTTTCAAGAGTCTGATGGAAGGGGTTTCTAACTATAGCGCGAGCGGTCTTCGCGAGGGGGGCGCTCGCACTGCACTCGAAAAATTACAGCAGATTTCAGGTAAATGAAGAACAAAGAAACCTGTTTGGAGTAGGGGCAATGCCAAGAGAACCCTCCCTGATTCAGGATTTCAGTTCAAAACTCAAAACTATTCCCCCTCTCTCCGATTCTCCTCCTCTTTCATTTTCCCCACTCTGCCAGCACTTCTGAGAATTTGACAAGCCAAAATCGCCGCCCCAAACCCATTATCAATATTCACCACACCCACACCAGCCGCACAAGAATTGAGCATAGTTAAAAGAGGAGCAATCCCGCCAAAACTCGCGCCGTAACCTACACTCGTCGGCACAGCAATCACCGGACAATCTGCCAAACCCGCAACCACACTCGCCAAAGCACCTTCCATACCCGCAACCGCAATCAACACATCAGCATCAGCAATCACGTGCCGGTTGCTCAGCAAGCGGTGAATGCCGGCAACTCCGACATCCCACAAACGTCGCACCTGAAAACCGCAAAGTTCCGCAGTAATTGCCGCCTCTTCCGCTACAGGTAAATCCGCCGTTCCCGCACTGATAATAGTCACAGTACCCGGATGCTGCGGAGTTGGGGAATTAGGAGAAATTGCACAAATTCGAGCCTTTTGGTAGTAGCACAAATCGGGTATTTTGTGTTGCAATTGCTCGAAAACTTCCGGTTCGATTCGTGTCGCCATCACCGCAGAATTTCGCCCGCGCATCGCCTCGATAATTTCAACAATTTGGTCGGGCGTTTTCCCTGGGCCCCAAATTACTTCAGGAAAACCCGTTCTTAAAGTGCGGTGGTGGTCAATTTTGGCAAAATCGCCGACTTGTTCAAAGTCAAAATGCTTTAATTTATCCAAAGCTGCGATCGGACTCACATCGCCTGCGGCCACTGATTCGAGTAACTGCTGTAAAATTTTAGGTTCCATAAACTAATAACTAATGACTGCTAACTAATGACTAATGACTAATGACTAATGACTAATGACTAATGACTGCTGACTAATGACTAATGACTAATGACTGCTGACTGCTGACTATTCTGTTATTTTCAGCTCGTACAAATTCCAGAAAGCACCGCCGAGGGCACTGTAGCGAATTCCCGAAACGCGATCGCGCACCGCCTCAAAAGTCAGCGGATTGACCATATAAACAAAAGGAACTTGTTCCGCTATAATCCGCTGCGTTTCTCCATAAAGCTCCTTGCGCTTCGCCTCATCAAGCTCCTGGGAAGCCTTCACATAAAGGTCATCGATTTTCTGCTCCCAGTCGTACACTTCCCAACCTTTAATCGGGGGTTCTCCGGATTGCGGGCCCTGGTTGAAACTGTGCAAAGTGCCATTGACTGACCAAATATTGTAGCCGCTGTGCGGTTCAGTACCTCCCGTAAAACCGCCGAGGTAAGTATCCCAATTCCGCGTCAATCGCAGCTTTTCCACATAAGTGTTAAAACTCAGGAACTGCGTATCAATTTGCATCCCCAGTTTGCCCAAGTCTTGCTTAATTTGCGTTCCCATTTGTTCCCGAACTTTTTTACCTGCCGCCATCAACAAAGTAAATCGTACCTTGTTGCCTTCAGCATCCAACAATTCGTCGTTACTATTATACTTGAAACCAGCGCTTAACAGTAACTCTTTGGCTTTTTGTAGATCGTAACTGTAAGTTTTCAATCCCTGTTCTGGGGACAGGTAGAACGGGCTTTGGGCCGGAATTGGGGAATGTAGCGGCGCGCCCAGTCCGCGATAAATATTGTTAGTCATCGCCTCGCGGTTGATGCCGTAGGCGATCGCCTGCCGAAATTCCTTACTAGCAAACCAGCGAGACTTAACCGGGTCTACAAACGGCTGATTTTGAGCATTGCGCCCCTTATTCAGATTGAAACACATAAACACGCTGCCAGTATCCGGGCCGCCGTTAAAGACCGTATATTTGCCGCGTTTTTCCTCCCGTTTCAGCAGCGGAAACACTTCCGGCTCCACATTCAGAGTATCCAAATCGCCCGATCGAAAATTCAGCAGTTGATTGTCAGTATTTTCGATAATTTGCCAAACAATTTGCTGGATGTAAGGTTGAGGATTTCCCTCAGCATCTTGGCGCCAAAAATAGGGATTTCGTTCCAAAACCACGCGCTGATTGGGAGTGTAGCTCAGCATTCGATATTGACCATTTCCAACAATTTTTTTAGGATCAGTATCCGTGCCCCAAGTAGTCAGGTATTTAGGGTTGCCGTCTGCATCTGTATTTTCGACAGCTTCCTGTAAAATATGAGCTGGTAAAATCGGGATTCCCCCAGCATATCTAATAAAAGGAGCAAAGGGTTCTGCAACGGAAAATTCAACGCGGCGACTGTCGAGTTTTTTGACTTTTGGAAATTGGTCGCTGATGCCAACCCTCAGAATATCTTTCAAACCGCTAGGAATTTTGTCATTGAAATAAATCTTTTCATAGCTGAAGATAATGTCATCAGTAGTCAGAGGCTGGCCGTCCGACCATTTCAATCCCTCTCGCAGGGTAAAGACAATCTTTTTGCCATCTTTAGAAACTTCCCACGACTCAGCTAAACCAGGTTCTAACTCCGATGTCAAGCCATTTTCGTTGATCAGTCCCTCGTACATATAGCCAAAAACGCTGTATGCAGATTGATTTAGGGGGTAGTTAAAGGTAGCTGGGCCGCTGGGGGTGGGAACGATGAGTCTGTTTACTAAGTTCGATCGGGCGGGACTACAAGCAGAGAGACTGACGGCTGCAATTACAGCCAGCAGAACAGCCAGCCAGCGGCGCTTTGAATGTAAAATAGGGAAAATTTTCATAATAATTTACTGTACCACCTGCGTGCAATTATGACTGAGATTGTAGCCAGCCTAGAAAGTTTTTAGTGACAGAGAAATACTTTGTAATCCCCGCCTCTCGCAAAACATCTTGAACTTCCGGTAGACCAAATTCTTTGACGTTACCGCTGAGAAATACTTTGGTTTCTGTAGAATGCGATCGTGCATGACTGAGGATACAGTGTAGAATCAAATTGTCGGTTGGATCTTTTTCGATCAAAGTTTCGTTTAAGCTTGATTCGACAATCTCTGGATTTAATGCAATCATTTCTGAATTTCGCGACATCAGACTTATCGCTTCCCGCAAGCGTGATTTAATTTCACCTACTCGATAGCGATAGGAAATCAATGATTCTTCTAGGTAAAGAGATAGAGATGCGGCGTGTTCAGATGTCACATCTCGCTTTCTTTCGCTAACTTGACGAGTTAGCTGTTCCTTAAAATAGTTTTGTCGCTTCAACTCATCCTCTAAAGCTGACAAAGCCTCCATGTAACAAATGCTTGGTATTACCAACTTAACTGATGAGGACAAATCCCTGAGCAACATAATTGCTTCAGCCTCACGCCCTGTAGTAATACTCATCAGAAAGTTGGTCTCGATATATATAATTGCCACCTAGTTCCACTCCTGATTTTGTTGTTCCACCTGCAAGTAACGGCAGCAAACCGATGGCTGCTATCTGTTCTGATGCTGGCGGACTTTCTGATTTCCAGTTATAATCTAAGTCATGCAGCCACGATTCAATCAGCCCCTCAATGGTATCTTCAAATATCCATTTACTGCCAAAACTCGGCATATAATAGCGACATATTTCACCAGTATTGAGAGTGCAAACAGGCTCCGATAAATTCACACCATCCCATTTGAAAATCAAAATTTGTTCCGCGTCAACAAACATAGCATAGGGAACGATCGCGTTGTTTTCAGACAGCTTAGCTAACACAGCTTTCAGCCAATTGAGCGCGCGATCGACAATTTTCTGTTTTGCGTCTGCTTCTTGAGCTTGAATAATTTTAACCTCGATTAGCACGACTATGCGATCGTCCTTATCCAACGCGATGACATCCGCGTCTACAGGAAATTGTAATTCCCAGGTGTCAGTGTCCATGATTTCAGGCTTCCTAGCGATTTTGGATTAAAGTATTGACTCCACTATCAATTTTAGATTGTAGAGTTCTATTTTTTGCCCAGCAAAACTACAGCATAGGCTGCGATTCCTTCTTCTCTCCCTACAGGCCCTAATTTTTCGTTTGTAGT
Source organism: Microcoleus sp. B5-D4 (assembly GCF_036705145.1). Lineage (NCBI taxonomy): Bacteria > Bacillati > Cyanobacteriota > Cyanophyceae > Oscillatoriales > Microcoleaceae > Microcoleus > Microcoleus sp. B5-D4. The sequence continues at coordinate 7,071 of NZ_JAUBTV010000101.1, forward strand.
AGCTTTGATGCCGATTTGGTCAGGTTTTAATTGTAGGACAGTAGAAAGCCGATCGCGCATTTGCTGAATATGCGGTTTCAGCTTTGGACGTTCCGCCACCACCACCGAATCAATATTGCCGATTTCCCAGCCTTTATCTAATATTAACTGATTGACTTGTGCCAGCAATACGAGACTATCAGCACCTTTCCATTTCGGGTCAGTTGGCGGGAAATACAGCCCGATATCTCCTAAGCTGAGAGCTCCGAGCATAGCGTCCATGATAGCGTGGGTAAGTACGTCGGCGTCGCTGTGGCCGAGTAATCCTAATTCGTGGGGAATATTGACACCGCCTAGGATGAGAGGGCGATCGGGAACTAAGCAGTGAATGTCGTAGCCATTGCCGATGCGGATGTTCATGTAAAAGGAAGGTTTGGTAAGTATAGTAGAAGACAATTATTTCATATTTTTAGGGAGATAAGTGAATTTATTTTTTAATGCCGATCCGAGTGTTAAAGATTTTTTTTGCTGCTTTCCTCAACAGTTATGGCAATCCTAAAGCTGTTGGAGGGAGGGGAGAAAAGGGTTAATGCTGGAAACGCTAGAAAATTATGGGGACTTCTCGATCGCTCTCCTGAACTCAAAGACTTACAAACGCGAATCCAAAATTTATTAGGCTCTTAAATATACGGGATTTACGCATCAAGACCAAAGAAACCGGGTTTTTTACCAAATCTGTGGACTACAACGAAGTATTACCGCAAAAACCCGGTTTCTGACCAGGAATTTCAAAGGTGGTACCCGCCACGTGATTTATCCGTGGAATCAATCCCAAATCGAAAATCGAAAATCCTCAAGAAAGAGCATTTATCTCGCGCAAGTCAATCGAAAATCGAAAATCGAAAATCTAAAATCGATTGACCACTCGTGCGATCGCCCTTTCTCCTATTCTTCCCTCTCCTGCAACCACCGATCGTACAAATCCAGCCGGCGCGATCGAGTTCTTTCAATTTGCTGTTGCTTGCGCCAGCGAGCAATTTCTGCGTGATTACCAGACAGCAACACATCGGGCACCTTCAATCCCCGAAAATCCGCCGGTCGAGTGTACTGCGGATAATCCAAAAGTCCGTCTTCAAAACTCTCAAACTTCAGCGAATCTTCCTTCGCCACAGTTCCCCGCAGCAATCGCAAAACCCCATTAATCAAAGCCAAAGCCGGAATTTCGCCCCCCGTGAGCACAAAATCCCCCAAAGACACCTCGCGAGTCACCAAATGCAGGACTCGATCGTCCACACCTTCATAATGACCGCAAATCAATACCAACTGATCGCGATCGGCCGCCAACTCCCGAAACATCGCTTGCTGCATCGGTTCCCCCTGGGGAGTAAGCAAAATCACCTCCCGCCTCGGCAAAATCGGCAGCGACTCCACCGCAGCAAAAATCGGTTCCGGTTTCATCAGCATCCCCACTCCGCCCCCGTAAGGCTCATCATCGACTCGCTGGTGCTTGTCTGTGGTAAAATCGCGGGGATTGACAAAATTCACCTCAGCAATCTTTTTAGCTAAGGCTTTGCCCATCAGTCCCGACTCTAGGGGAGCCCGGAAAAATTCTGGAAATAGGGTAACAACGTCAAATCGCACAATTATTGGAATTTCATTGATACATCATCTCTAGTTTGACCTTTAGAGGGAGTTCAGTTTTCAGTAATTGCTTTATTCTTTATAATTTCTTATAATTTCTGAGAATTTTTGCAAGTTAAATTCTCTTCCTTTGTCGGCGGGCCGGTTTTGTACAACAATAATCAGTTTTTCATGACAGCGACTGCAAGTAAACTCGCCCCCAAACAACTGCGGGATAGTGCGCTCGGCGATCGCACCTCACTCGCACCAACAAATATTTCTTCTTAAAAAGCCCTATTCTACGCACAGCCACGGCAAAATTGAATTTCACATCCAACAGAGGAAGACACACCATGCAGCAGTTGACATCTCAAGCCCTTGAACACAATATTCCCCAGCGCACAAAAACCTCGATTATGGTCATCGGGGGAGCCGAAGACAAAGTTCACGGGCGAGAGATTTTGAACACCTTTTTTTGCCGTGCTGGGGGTCCAAACGCTCGGCTGGCGATCGTTCCCTGCGCTTCGCGAGATCCCGAAGGAATTAGCAACCGCTACCGCACAATATTTGACGAAATGGGCGTTAGCGCAGTCAAAGTAGTGGACATCCGCGAACGCGAACAAGGCGAAAACCCCGTCTGGAAAGATTACTTAGAAGACTGTACGGGCGTATTCATCACAGGCGGCGACCAACTGCGGCTCTGTGGGCTGCTGGCGGACACCCCGCTGATGGAGAAAATTCGCAAAGAAACCCTCGAAGGCAAGATTACCCTCGCTGGCACCAGCGCGGGTGCTGCGGTGATGGGATATCACATGATTGCAGGCGGCGGGAGTGGCGCGTCGCCGAACCGCTCTTTAGTAGACATGGCAAACGGACTTAACATTATTCCTGAGATCATCGTAGATCAGCATTTTCACAACCGCAACCGCATGGCTCGCTTGCTGTCGGCTGTGGCTTGCCATCCCGATCGCCTCGCTATTGGTATTGACGAAGACACCTGCGCCTTGTTTGAGGGAGACGATACTATGAAAATTCTCGGTAAAGGCACTGTGACTATTGTTGATTCTAGGGAAAATTTTTATACCAATGAGTCTATGGTAGGAGCGACAGAACCCTTAAGTCTGTTCAATATGCGCTTGCACGTCCTGTGTCACGGAGATTGCTACAATATGCCCCTAGGCAAACCAATGCCATCGGGAGCGTGTTCCGAGTCTGGCTGGCCCCCCGAATGCCGCACAGCCAACTAACGTAGAACATCTCTTGTCATTGATTCGGCAGAAATTAGGCGGCATTCCGGCCGAATCATGGATACCACAATAGAATAGATTCCGAAGCAGCCACGGTCTGACCCCAGGAGGCCGAACCACAGAAAATTCTAGCTTCGAGCTTTGAGTTTTTGCTAGCCATGAACCTGTACTTGTTTTTAGCCGATCGCAGGGGCATGAATTTTCAATTGGGTAGCCCATAACTGGAAATTCACTCCCAAACTGTTCGTAGCGAACAGTCTATCGAGCAATCTAGATCGAAATTGAATAAATGCTCCAATTATCTATAAGATTTCGCGCCCCATACCCCTCTAACTGCCATGAAAATACTTAAAATCCAGACCTTACGCGGCCCCAACTACTGGAGCATCCGACGCCAGAAACTCGTCCTGATGCGTCTGGATTTAGAGGAGTGGGCAGATAAAACCACAGCGGAAATTCCTGGCTTCTATGAAGGGTTGATCGCCACACTTCCGAGTTTGAACGACCATCACTGTTCTCCAGGCCATCAGGGAGGATTCCTGCAACGGGTCAGAGAAGGCACAATGATGGGACACGTAATCGAACACGTCGCCCTAGAACTTCAGGAAATGGCAGGAATGCCGGTCGGGTTCGGCCGTACCCGCGAGACTGCGACCCCAGGTATTTACCAAGTAGTAATCGAGTATCAAAACGAACAAGCCGGTCGCTATGCAGCGCGGGCGGGCGTGCGGATGTGCCAAAGTATTGCCGATACAGGCACTTATCCAGCAGCAGAATTAGTCCAAGATTTGAGAGACCTGAGAGAGTTTGCTGCGTCGGCGGCCCTGGGGCCGAGCACGGAAACACTGATTAAGGAAGCAGAAGCGCGGGGCATTCCTTGGATACCTTTGAGCGCCCGGTTTATGATTCAACTCGGCTACGGGGTTCACCAAAAGCGGATTCAGGCAACTCTGAGCAACCGGACGGGAGTTTTGGGAGTAGAACTTGCCTGTGACAAGGAAGGTACTAAAAATATCCTCGCCAGCGCCGGCGTACCGGTTCCCAGAGGAACGGTGATTCATTATTTGGATGAACTGCGCGGGGCGATAGAAGATGTCGGCGGTTATCCGATCGTCCTCAAACCCCTAGACGGCAACCACGGCCGCGGCATTACGATCGACATCAATTCCTGGGAAGCAGCAGAAGAAGCCTACGACTTAGCCAGCGCCGCATCAAAAACAAAAAGCGTCATTGTCGAGCGCTATTACGTCGGCCGTGACCACAGAGTATTGGTAGTCAACGGGCAAGTCATAGCAGTCGCAGAACGAGTCCCCGCTAACGTCGTGGGCGACGGCAAGTCTACAGTAGAACAGCTTATTGAAGAAGTAAACCGCGACCCGCAGCGAGGAGACGGACACGACAACGTGCTCACCCGGATCACGATCGACAAATTGTCCCTGGATTTGCTGCAAAAACAAGGATACGCAATGGACTCCGTAGTGCCCGCCGGCGAAAGAGTATTTTTGCGCGCGACAGCAAACTTGAGTACCGGTGGAATTGCAGTCGATCGCACCGACGAAATCCACCCAGAAAACGTCTGGCTGTTTTCCAGAGTCGCCAAAATTATCGGTTTGGACATCGCCGGCATTGACGTAGTAACTCCCGACATCTCCAAACCCCTGCGCGATGTCAACGGCGTCATCGTCGAAGTCAACGCAGCACCGGGTTTCAGAATGCACGTCGCCCCAAGTCAAGGTTTGCCCCGCAACGTCGCCGGCGCCGTCTTCGATATGCTGTTCCCCTCACCTCAACCCAGCCGGGTGCCGATTTTAGCGGTAACGGGAACCAACGGCAAAACTACAACCACTCGCCTGCTAGCCCACATTGTTAAGCAGACCGGTCAGATTACCGGATACACGACTACCGACGGCACTTACATCGGCGATTATTTGGTCGAAAGCGGAGACAATACCGGGCCGCAGAGTGCTCAATTGATTTTGTCTGACCCCACGGTAGAAGTGGCGGTGCTGGAAACGGCTAGAGGCGGAATTTTGCGATCGGGCCTCGGCTTCGATCAGTGCGATGTCGGCGTCGTCTTGAACGTCGCAGCCGATCACTTGGGCATTGGCGACATCGACACCGTGGAACAACTGGCCAAACTCAAAAGCGTCCTCGTCGAGTCGGTAATGCCCAAAGGCTATGCAGTTTTGAATGCAGACGACCCGTTAGTATCACAAATGGCGCAGCGTGTCAAGGCTCAAATTGCATATTTTTCGATGAACCCGGATAACGAACTGGTTGCAAAACATACCGCTGCGGGCGGGCTGGCAGCGATTTACGAAAATGGGTATTTGTCGATATTGAAAGGCGATTGGACGCTGCGAATTGAGCAGGCTGTGAACGTGCCGCTGACGATGGGCGGGCGCGCGCCGTTTATGATTGCTAATGCTTTAGCAGCTTGTTTGGCGGCTTTTGCCCAAGGATTGAAAATAGAAGATATTCGATCGGCTTTGTCAAGCTTTCAAGCATCCGTCGGCCAAACTCCCGGTAGGATGAACCTGTTTAATTTGGGCAGCTATCACGCTTTACTCGACTACGCCCACAACCCCCACAGCTACAAAGCTTTGGGCAGTTTCGTGCTGAATTGGCAGGGACAGCGGATCGGGGTAGTCGGCGCGCCCGGAGACCGGCGAGATGAAGATTTTGTCACGCTGGGCAAACTTTCGGCCGAGATGTTCGATCGTATTATTGTCAAAGAAGATATTGACAGGCGCGGCCGAGAACCCGGTGTTGTGGCAAAGTTAATTTGCCAGGGAATTGCCGAGGCGATTTCTGCCGGAACCGCAAACAAATCTCAAGTTGAATACGAGTTGATTCTCGACGAAACAACAGCCGTTAACAAGGCTTTAGACGAGGCGCCGGCCGGCAGTTTGGTGGTGATTTTACCTGAAGGTGTCAACAAAGCTTTGAGTTTAATTGAAGCGCGGAAACCGATTAAGGAATCTGTGGAAGTTCAAAATGGTTTAGATCGATCGAAGTCACAGGAAAGTTTAAAACCGACTGTGGTGAATCAAGGTTAAACTCTTAAGTCTCATTTAATTAATAGGTTGGGTTACTTGTGTTAGACCCAACCTATTAATTTTAAAATTGTTAGTCATTTCCGTTTGATTTGGACTTGTATGATGTTAAATTTTGTAGGGGCGGGTTCACCTACAATAATTGCCCATAATTTACAATCTCATAAACCCGCCCCCGCGTGCGTCGAGGACTATAGAATCAGGAAAAAGCAAGCAACAGGGTTGAAACATGAATGAGGCCGATCGCACGCGAGTCGAAACATTCATCACGCGCTGGGCAGGTTCTAGCGGTAACGAACGGGCAAACTACCAGTTGTTTTTTGCGGAAATGTGCGATGCGCTTGGGGTCGATCGCCCTTGTGATAAAGGCAGAATTCCCAACGATCCCTACTGCTTTGACAAAGATGTCAAGATTTTTCACCCCAGCGGCAAAGTAACTCCGGGGTTTATTGACTTTTACAAAGCCGAGCATTTTTTAATCGAGGCAAAACAGGGCGGAACGACAAGTAACAAGGGAACAGCAAAGCGGGGAACTAATAGCTATTTGCGAGAGATGGAAAAAGCGTTTGTGCAAGCAGTTGCTTATACGCGAAATTTGCCCAGCAAACCGCCTTTTTTGTTAACTTGCGATATTGGCGATCATTTTGAATTATGGATGGGTTTTAGCGGCGATTATGGCGGCTATGGGGCGAGGCGAGAAATCGGGCTAATTGAGTTGCAGAAAGCCGATGTTTTCGATTTGTTTGTCGATATTTTTAGCAATCCGCAGCAGCGCAATCCAGAGAAGATTGCGGCGCGGGTGACGCGGGAAGTGGCGGCGGATTTGGCAGAGTTGGCGAAGCGGATGGAGGCGAATGTCGATCCGCAGCAAGTCGCCCAGTTTTTGATGCGCTGTATTTTCACCATGTTTGCCGAGGATGTGGGGTTGCTGAAGGAACATTTGTTTACGCAGGCGCTGGAAACGCGATGGATTCTCAATCCGAAGACTTTTAAGCCGGAGGTAGAGGCGCTGTGGGAGGCGATGAATGAGGGGACGAGTTTTGGCTTTCATGGCAAACTGTTGCGGTTTAATGGGGGATTGTTTGCCGAGTCGCAGGCGTTTGCGCTGACAAAGGCGCAGTTGGAAGTGTTGTTGCAGGCGGCGAAGCGGGATTGGTGCAATGTGGAACCGGCGATTTTTGGGACATTGTTGGAAAGGGCGCTGGATTCGAGGGAACGTAGTAAGTTGGGGGCTCATTATACGCCGCGATCGTATGTGGAAAGGTTGGTAAAGCCTGTGGTGATGGAACCTTTGGGCGATCGCTGGATTGCGGTACAAGCGGAGGTTAAACAGTTGCTCAACGCGGGGGAATCGGAACCGACTGCAAATCAAAGGAAAAAGGCGAGCTCAGTTTTAGAGGCATTTCTGACGGAGTTACAACAGGTGAAGATTCTCGATCCGGCCTGCGGATCGGGAAATTTCCTGTATGTGACGTTGGATTTGTTGAAGGGCTTGGAATCGGAGGTGTTGCGGCGCTTGGAGGATGTCACAGGGGCGGCGCAGTTGCGGTTAGATATTGCACAAGTCAATCCCAGTCAGTTTTTGGGAATTGAGATTAATCCTAGGGCTGCGGCGATCGCAGATTTGGTGATTTGGATTGGCTATTTGCAGTGGCATTTTCGGCGGTTTGGCGATATTCCCCCGATCGAACCCGTGTTGCGGGAGTACAACAATATTGAATGCCGGGATGCGGTGTTGGCCTATGAGGGGATAGAACCGGATGTGGATGCGGCGGGGAAGGTGCGGACAAGGTGGGGTGGGCGGATGATGAAAAGTCCGGTGACGGGAGAAGATATTCCCGATCCGACAGATAAAGTCACGATTTATCGCTATTTGAATGCAAGGGCGGCCGAGTGGCAGGAAGCGGATTATATTGTGTCGAATCCGCCGTTTATTGGGAATCGTAAAATGCGCGAAATTTTGGGAGATGGGTATGTAGAAACATTGAGAAAAGTTTATAAAGATGTACCGGATACAGTTGATTTTGTGATGTACTGGTGGCACAAAGCAGCAGAGGTAGTACGTGCTAGAAATGTTAACATATTTGGGTTTATCACAACAAATAGTATTCGTCAGGTTTGGCAAAAAAAAGTTATAGATTTTCACTTGTTAAATCCGAAAAATCCACTTCGGTTAATTTATGCCATTCCCGATCACCCTTGGACTGATGATGGCGCACAGGTCAGAATTTCTATGACGGTCTGTCAACTTAGTAATTATGACACATCTAGACTAATTAAATTGGGGTTCGTAATTCGTGAATCTGAAGCAGAAAAACCAGAAGATTCCGCCGGAGAAATTAAAATAGAGTGGAAAAATGCAGGAAAAATATTTAGCAATCTTCAAGCTGGAACTGATGTTTCTAGTGCGGTTTCTCTCAATGGTAATCAGAAGTTAGGTTGTCTTGGGGTAAAACTTCATGGTATGGGTTTTTGTTTGACAGAAGCAGAAGCAAAGAACTTGGAGACAGAAGTAATTCACCCTTATCTAAATGGTCGTGACTTGCTACAATTTTCAAGAAAAGCATTAGTCATAGATCTATTTGGACTAACAGAAAATGAAGTTTGTGCTCGTTATCCGAATGTCTACCAATGGATTTATGAGCGTGTCAGACCAGAGCGTGAAAAGAACAATCGTCCAGCCTATCGCGAAAAATGGTGGATTTTCGCCGAACCGCGTTCAAGTTTCCGCCCTGCTCTAAAAACGATATCTCGTTATATAGGTAGTACGCAAACCAGTAAGCATCGTGTGTTCACTTTTATTGATACTAAAGTTATTCCCGATCAGAAAATTCTTGCGATCGCTTTAGATGATGCTTATTTCTTGGGAGTTCTTTCTAGTCAAATTCATGTTAAATGGGCATTAGTATGTGGCGGGCAGCTTGGTCCGACCCCTGTTTATGTCCAAACTACTTGCTTCGATCGCTTCCCCTTCCCAACTCCAACCGACACCCAAAAACAAACCATCCGAGAACTCGGAGAACGCCTCGACAGCCACCGCAAACGAGTCCAAGCCAGTCACCCCGAAGTCACCATCACCGGGATGTACAACCTCCTCGAAAAACTCCGCAAAGGCGAACCCCTCGACGACAAAGACAAAGCCTTCAACCAAAAAGCCTTAGTCTCCACCCTCAAACAAATCCACGACGAACTGGATGCCGCCGTCTTTGCCACCTATGGTTGGGAACCCACCCTCACCGACGACCAAATCCTGGAAAACCTCGTCACCCTCAATGCCCAACGCGCCGAAGAAGAACGCAACGGACACATTCGCTGGCTGCGTCCCGACTACCAAGCCCCAGGCGAAACCTACGTGCAACCATCCCTTGCAGGCATCACCACCGAAACGGAAACCCCGATCGCCCCCACGGAACAACAACCCTTCCCCAAAACCCTCAAAGAGCAACTTTGGGCCATCCGCGACTTATTCCGCACCCAAAGCGGCGAATGGACAGCCGCCCAAGTCACCGCCCATTTCAAAGCAGCCAGCCGCAAAAAAAAAGTCATTCTCGACTGTTTAGAAAGCCTCGAAGATCTGGGGATTTTGCTCAGTCATACTGAAGGTGGCGTGCAATATTGGTATCTCCCAACCTGATGGAATTGCAAAAACTTGTAGCTTACGCTAGGGGGTTTGAAGGCGATCGCCCTTACCGGAAAACTGGGTTTAAAGCCCCGTCCTTCGCTTGACGGCTTTTCCTCTTTAAGTTTATCAATCCAGTCTTCTACAAGTTGGGTCATTGTTTTTTCTTTCTGTTTGGCAATTCTCCGCAACTTCTCTAGCCGACTCACGACAATGCGAATACTTAATCTTTCTCTGACCATTTGGCTACCCAATTGCTACCTATTATGTTATCATAGTTAGCATGAAAACATTGAAGTTCAAGCTATATCAAAGCAACCAAAATAAACACCTCAAGCGAAGTATCAATGCTGCCGGAGTGATTTATAACCATTGCATTGCACTTCACAAACGGTACTACCGGATGTGGGGTAAGCACTTGAATTGCAGCAAACTTCAAAGTCATATCGCCAAACTCAGAAAGCGTAAAGCATTCTGGCAACAGGTTGGATCTCAGGCTGTACAGGATATCTGTCAACGCATTGAGAAAGCCTATCAACTGTTCTTTAAGCATCACAAGAAAGGAGTTAGACCTCCCGGATTCAAGAAAGTTCGCAGATACAAATCGTTCACTCTCAAGCAAGCTGGCTACAAATTATTAGGCGGCAATCGAATTAAGATTGGGAATCGCGTTTATCAGTATTGGAATTCCAGAGAGATAGAAGGGAATGTTAAGACGTTAACCATTAAACGCACGACATTAGGAGAGCTATTTATGGTTGTGGTCGTTGACAGCGTTGAAGAACCTGAAACCAAAGTCGAGACGAGTAGAATCGCTGGCGCAAGATTTCGGCTTGAAAACGTTTCTCACCTGCTCAGATGGAACAAAAATCGAATCACCGCAATTCCTGAAACAGTCCCTTAACGCTATTAAGAAAGCAAATCGTCAGCATTCCCAAAAACGGAAAGGCTCAGCGAACCGAGAAAGAGCAAGACTTAATCTAGTTCGCAAACATGAAGCCGTAGTGAATCGTCGCTCTGATTGGTTCTGGAAATTGGCTCACGAACTAACTGATAAGTTCGACGTGCTGTGCTTTGAGACGTTGAATCTAAAAGGAATGCAACGACTTTGGGGACGTAAAATTTCAGACATTGCATTCGGCGAATTTCTCCAAATTCTCGAATGGGTTGCCAAAAAGAAAGGAAAAGAAGTAGTTTTCATCGACCGTTGGTATCCATCTAGTAAGACTTGCTCGCATTGTGGACAGGTTCTGAAAGAGTTGGATTTGTCAGTTCGTGAATGGCGCTGTCCGTCCTGTCAAAGGGTGAACGACAGAGACGAGAACGCGGCGATAAATATTTGTGTGGTTGGGGCATCAACCGCTAAGTTAGGTGATGTTAGACAGGCTATGCCTGCAATTGCTGTCTGAGCTTAGAATCCCTTCGCCTTTAGGCAGGGGAGTATGTCAAAATTGTTATAGTATTTGATTCTCAACAAACCCGATGACCATCAAACCGATTCGGTGGGTTGGCGCTACCCGTGAAGAAATCCAATCTCTTCCTGACGATGCCCGAAAAGAAGCTGGTTTTGCACTTTGGACACTTCAGCAGGGCATACAACCATCAGACTTTAAACCCATGTCGATCGTAGGCAAAGGCGTTGAAGAAATTCGGATTCGGACAGAAGATGCCTATCGGGTATTTTATATTGCTAGATTTGAAGAAGCTATTTACGTTCTTCATGCTTTCCAAAATAAAACTCAGAAGACAGCCAAGAAAAATATCGAAATTGGACAGAAACGCTACCAACAGTTGTTACAAAATCGTTTAAATTCAAGAGAACCAGAACCATGAGTGAAAATACTATTACCCCAGCAACCGATAATATCTTTCTCGATCTGGGATTTTCAGCAGAAGAAGCTGATAACTTACTAATCAGATCGCAACTCATGCTCGCCCTGCTTCATCAGATTAAACATCACCGTTGGACGATCGACCAAACTGCTCAACATCTCAAACAGTCAAACGACCAAATCAAAGCTCTAACTCAAGGTAAAATTGGGGAATTCTCGGTTGATACTCTGATCGCAATGCTAAACCAAGTAGGCATGACTGTCAAAATCGAAATTTGTCCCAAGGTAGCTTAGAGCGAGATTAGAGACATCGGTAAGTTTGGCTTTGCGCTTGTTATCATGAGCTTATCCAGCAAGAGGTTATCTAATGCTAGAAAACACCATCCTAGAAACCCTGGTCAAGTTGCCAGATTCCCTGAAACAGGAAGTTTTGCACTATGTAGAATTCTTGGCCGCAAAATATGCAAATAATGAGGTTGCCGTAAATCCTCCTCAAAAGAAACGTCAAGCCGGGATGATGAAAGGCACGTTTGTCTTACCGCTTGCTGATGATTTTGATGCACCATTAGAGGATTTCCAGGAGTATATGGAATGAGTGCATTGCTCCTCGATACTCACACTTTTATTTGGTTTTCAGAAAATGCTCCTAACCTATCAGTTACCTTGAAGGAGCAGATTGAATCCGCCGATATAGTCTATTTGAGTATTGCCAGTCTTTGGGAAATTGCCATCAAAATCAGCATTGGTAAATTGACACTGCAAGCAGACTATGCAGACATCGAACCTCAGTTACCTGCTGCTGGCATCTTATTACTGCCAATTTCCTTTGGGGATACTGTACAGGTTCGCAGCCTACCATTCCACCATCGCGATCCATTCGATCGAATTTTAATTGCCCAATCCATTAATCATGCTTTAGTTTTAGTCAGCCGTGATGAAGTGTTTGATGCTTATGCTGTTCAAAGACTATGGTTATAAACTAGATTATTATCGCCAATGGCATTGACCCGATCGAGCGTAAAAGAGTAAAATAAATTCTAGAGTTAGGCTCAAAAATTTTCCATGCCTCCCGAAGAAATCCTCCTACAATACTGGCGCGAACTTGCCCCCGCCGATCGCGCAAAAGTCCTTCAGTTTACTCAAGCTCTAGCGCTCAAATCTTCACCTGAATTTACCCCCAAAACACAACTCGGTCAAACCTTGTGGAAACTTCGCCAACGGGCGATCGCCAACGGTATGAAACTTCTCAATGAAGTGGAGTTAGAGCAAGAAATTGCCGATCGTCGAGGTGGCTACGGTGTCTGGTAAACTAACTTATCTGGATCTCTATTCCATTTGCAAATACTCCAAAACCAGCAACCGCAAATAGTCTAGCATTCGGATATAAGACCGCATTTGAAGATAGCCCGATCGCGTCTCATCATAAAACTGAGCAATCGCAGAACGATCGAACACCCTGAGCTGATGTAACTCTGCGATCGCTTGCTCGCGATTCTCAACCTCTGCGCGCTCCTCAATCTGACTAGCATAACCGCGAATACTTACTGTTACTAACTCAAGCTCCTCCAGAAAAGAAAAATCTTCCTCGGAACCAAGATACCTCTGAGATATCTCTTTGCGCTCTGATTTAGTGTTTTGATAGTCAACCCTCAACTGTGCCAAAAGTTGCACAATAATATCTTGTTGAATCGCTAATTTGTTCTGAACTTGTGCCATATCGCTATTCCTCATTAATGCCATAAGTCACGATTTTCTCAACACCATACTGGTCAGGTCGCACAATTAAAAACTCATAGCCCTTTCGGTAAACAGCGGCTCCATCCTGCCGATATCCCGTGCGAGGAACTCTTACAGCACCTCTGGTGTTGAAGTTGTGTGCTTTACGCAAATATTTGAGTGGATCAAATCCTTTTCTTTGTGAATAGTCTAACACACTTTGGGCCACAGTTCGATAAGTTCCTCTATCCCATTCAGACAGATATTGCTGTAGTTCGATAACTTCAGTGTTGGAATAGTCTTCAAACAGTCGATCTAAATAAGGATCTACAGATGATTCGTCTGGCATTATCACTCTCATTTCAGAGGATATTATTGATTATAGCTTTATTGGAAAAAGATCGATCGCCTTTTATATCAAATCCACTCTTCATCGGAATGATTCATCTCTCTCATCTCTTCCTCTGTGTTCTCTGCGTACTCTGTGGTTAAATCATTCCGATCCAATCAGAATTGGTATTACCCCTTAACAATCGCCCACTGAGTCACCGGCGCAAGCGGTTTCCAACCCTGAAAAGAACCGATCGCCCCAACTCGCTGAATCCCAATTCTAATTAGTTCCCCGCCATAACGATCGTGCCATTGCAAAACTTTAAACTCGCTCTCAACTGTCACCGCATTAACAACTAATCGGCCGCCTTCACCTAAAGCATTCCAGCAAGTTTCCAGCACAGCTTCTGCGGTGACACCGCCGCCGATGAAAATAGCATTCGGTTGAGGCAAATTTGTCAGGGCTTCTGGCGCTTCTCCCGCGACAATTTGGAGTTCGGGAACGCCGAAAGTCGAGGCATTTTCGGCGATGTATTGCAGTCGAGTTGGGTGGCGTTCGATCGCGATCGCCCTGCACCGAGGATGACTCCGCATCCATTCGATCGCGATCGAGCCGCAGCCCGCACCCACATCCCAAAGCAACTCACCCGGAATCGGTGCTAACGTTGACAGAGTAACGGCTCGAACCTCCCGCTTGGTAAGTTGTCCGTCGTGGCGATAAGCAGCATCCGGCAAACCCGCAGTTCGGGGGAGGATAAGAGTTTGTCGATCGGCTGCAACTGCGATCGCGATCGTGTTCAAATCCGCCAAATCCGCTGCATTCCAGGCTGTTGCTACCCCCTCGATCCGCCGTTCCGCTCCCGACCCCATCCGCTCGAACACGGTCATCAAACTGCTGCCAAACCCCTGCTGTGTTAACATTGTCGCCACAAGACCAGGGGTGTGCCTGTCAGCACTCAACACCAGCAGGCGCGCGCCAGGGGACAAAGCAAGGGCGATCGATGCGATCGGGCGATTTGTCAAACTGAAAGTCTCAACATCCGCCAGCGGCCAACCCAAACGGGCGCAAGCAAGACTAAAAGCCGATGCTGCGGGAATCACAGTCATTTCCGAAATGGGAATCTGGCGCGACAGTGTTACCCCAATTCCGTGACACATCGGATCGCCGCTTGCGATCACGCACACAGACTGTCCCCGGCGACGGAGGATTTGATCGACTGTTGCTTGTAGCGGCGAAGCCCAAAGCAATTGTTCGCGGGTGTCGTCGCTTGGTAGCATTGCGAGGTGACGGGCACCACCAACAACGATTTGAGATCGATCGAGTAGGGTACGGGCGATCGCACTCAATCCCGATAATCCGTCTTCGCCAATCCCCACCACCGAAAGCCATTTGTGCATTGCGCCCTTACTGCTAATTACTACTTATCGATTCTAAAGAATAATATCGGATTTCCATTCATAATTCTTTCTTCTACTTGTTTCATTCCGAGTCTTTCTGCGACTTTTTGCGACTCAATGTTTGGGCGATCGCAACTTGCGACAAGATAGTTAAAGCCAAGTTCATCAAAACCATAATCCAATATTTTGGTTGATGCTTCAGTAGCGTAACCTTTTTTAAGTGCTTTCGGCAGCAGTGCGTAAACTAACTGGGGCTGTGCTTCTTCAAAAAAATACCACAAACCAACAAATCCAATAGTTTCTCGATCGCTCTTAGTTTCGATAAACCACAAACCGAATTGCTTGTCTGCAAACAGCTTTTTGTTTTCGGCAAGCATTTCTTCAACCTTTTGTAGCGACCAGATTTCGCCGTCGCACAGATATCTCCTCACATAGGAATCAGTGAAAATTTTGTGGAGCGTGTTGAGATCGCTCTCCACAATCGGTTTCAAAACTAATCTCTCTGTTTTAAGTATCATGTCGGTTATTTTTTTAGGATAACTTCCCTATATTATTCGATGTTTTTGTGCATCTATTATATTACCATTTGCTGACCGTAATGTTATACTTAGCGATTCTACTTTACAATACCTCTTGCATAAATTTTTGATATGTAAACCACAGATTTAAGGCAGATGAAACACAAAGTAACGCAGATATTTTTAATAAATCTGAGTGAATGAATGCTATTTTATCTGCTGTGAAATCACAAATTTATTCCGAGATACTTTAGCGCAGTCTTCCCACTGTGAAAAAATAATAGCATTTTATTTATCTCTGTGCCACTTTTCTCGGTGGCATACAAAGCTAGAGCGCTAGGCGCACTGGTTCATAAAGTTATAGATACAAAAAAAACCCATATTAAATATGAATAACAAACAGAAGGAATTTATCGGGTTCGGCTGCGTAACTGCGATCGTCCTGTTATTCGGATTCATAGGTATTACGGTATGGGAGTTTAGAGAATTTCTAGGTATATATAATCCCCCTTGCCTTAACTACAATTCTTGGGAAGTAGAGCCTTTAATTGTGGGTCAAACGACTAAGCTAAAAATCGGGAGTACCGACGCCGCTTCAGGGTGTATTCCAGGAGATTCTACGCAGTCCGAGAAACAGTGGGTGTGGTCGTCCGATTATGAAGAAGTCGTCAAAGTTTCCCCAGATGGAACTGTGACGGGTATTGCGCCGGGAAAGTTTGCCGTGTTTGCCAAAAAAGGTGGAGAAACACTCTCTATGTCCGGTATTGTTTACCCGCCTGATTGGACACTTCGGATTCTACCAGAAGTTGCAACCGTCCGCGTGGGCGATCGTATTACCTTTAAAATGATTCTCTCGGATTCAAAGGGGAGATTGCTTCCGCCAGTGACTCATTTCCGATTTTCGACTCCCTACTATCAGCAACCGATACCTGGTGCACCCAGCAAATCTCCCAATCCGGAGCCGTTGCTCGCTCAAACGCAATCAGCGGGGACATTTCAAGCGCTGCGACCTGGAACTGTTACTATTACTGGGGCAATGGGCGATCGCACTAGCGAAGCCAAATTAACTATTAAATAAAAAACAAAAATCCTTCCATTCCTAGGAATCTCCGGCCGCGAATCATTTGAACTGTTGCTGCTTATCCGCTGCTGGTATATGCCTTAGCTTATGTACAACTATGCTTAGACCCTGCGAGCATCCCGCACAGCAAAGTTTCTATATCTCGCTTCGTACTCTCACAGCCAACACTCCTCTAAAACCCAAATTGGGATGCTCCCCATGTTACCGGACTAGATATCACAATAAGTCTCTAAAAAATATATTTTCCCAAACAAAAAGCGCCCCTATTTCTAGGAGCGCTTTTTGTTAATCAAAAACTAAAACTTAGCCATTGATAGAAGGAGCTACCATTGCTACTGGAGTGACTTCACTAGCAGCCAAGTCAAGCGGGAAGTTGTGAGCATTGCGCTCGTGCATTACTTCCATACCCAAGTTAGC
>NZ_JAUBTV010000102.1:0-23402 GCF_036705145.1 Microcoleus sp. B5-D4
AACCTCTTTAAATATACTTAATATTCTTATTATATCATATTAGTTATTTATGTAATTAATTTTGTTTAACTACTTATCAAACCTGATAACGCAATTGTTCATTGTAAATTAGGAAATTTATATCAAGTTCAAAGGAAGTTTGAGAAGGCAACCTACCATTACATAAAAAGCATTGAATTTGACCATAATTACTTCCAAAACTACTGGAACTTAAAGTATTCCTTATTACAGCTAAATAGGTGGGATCTGGAAATTGAGTCTAATTTGTTAGAGCAAGGAATTGCTACCCTCAGTCAGGCAATTAAGAGTCAACCAAACTTTCCTTTCGCTCAAGTCGTCTTAGGGGACTTGCTAACTCAACAAGGTAAAATCGAGGAAGCGATCGTCAGTTACCAAAATGCAAGCTATAAACAAATAAATTTATCCGATCCAGAACTGGTTAAAAAGCACTGGAATCCTCACCAAAAACCGCAACCAGATTTCCTGATTCCGGGTTTTATTAAATCGGGCACTTCTTCTCTTTATAACTATTTAATTAGTCACCCTCAAATTCTCCCTGCTGTTGACAAAGAGCTTCATTTCTTCACAGACTTTTTTGAGCAAGAACTTGATTGGTATCTGGCTCATTTTCCTCCGATCCCAGCTAGTATGAATTACATCACGGGTGAAGCCACTCCTATTTATATTAATTTTCCTAATCTAGCAAAAAAAATCTTTCATTTATTTCCCGATATAAAAATTATAGTCCTATTGAGAAATCCAGTAGAACGAACAATCTCTTCCTATTTTCATCAACATAAGGCAAGCTGTGGATATAAACCAATACAGGATAGCATAGCTGAGACTTTACAAAAAATTCCTAATTTATTAAATAAATTGCCAGACTTCTTATTGCTTGAACCATCGATTTTAAAAAAATACAGAGATGACTACATACATGATGCATTGTTGAGTCTATTAATAAATAGTTTATATATTTATTACCTAAAAGAATGGCTGACTATTTTTCCAAAAAAACAGTTTTTAATTGTCAAAAGTGAAGATTTGTTTAGCAATCCATCAGCAACTATGAAGCAAGTATATAGTTTTTTAAACTTGCCTGATTATCAAATGCCTGAATATCACAATGTCAATCCTGGGTCATATCCTTCTATTCCCGCTCACTTACGTCACCAGCTAGTAGAGTTTTTCCGACCTCATAACCAGAAGTTAGAGGAATATCTCGGCATGAAATTTAACTGGGACGAGTAATCATCAAAAACCTAGACTCCCGCTCAATTTAAGTCAATCATTACTTACTTCCTGACGCAACTCTTCAACTGCTTTAAGACTTAATCCTGTAGCTGAGGCGATCGCCTCATCATTAAGTTGAGCCAGTAAGTTTCGAGCAATGCCACGCTTTTCTTCTTCGCGTGCCTCTTCTCGTCCGAGATTAATCGCTCCTTGTTGGTCGTAGATAAACATTTCTCGGCGTTCCAAATCCTCTAGTTCAGAGGGAGTTAAATCAGCTTGATTGGCGATTTCAAAGGCTCGGTGTAGTTCGGGGATATCGTCCATATTTTCAGGAATGGAAGTGAGCGATCGCGCAAACTTGATAAAATAAATCCATTTATCCGTAATAGTTTCAAGCTGGTCTAGTTCTTTGGTAAACTTGGGTAACTCAACGAATACCAACTCAATATCATTGTCAGGATAGATCCAGCCTTCAGACTTCTCTCGATAAACAAAGCGGGAAATAAGTTTATCGCGATTAGCGAACATCTCAAAATCGGTAATGGTTAAAGCAATAACTGGTTTGAGCATTCGGTAGCCTTCTCCCGCTTGGAGTTGAAAAGCATAGGTTTTCGTAGCATTAAACAAAACCCTCTTGCCAAAAGACTGCACGTTTAAAACCTGCATTTCAATAATCACAAGCGTACCGTCATTCAGTGTAGCTCTGACATCGAGATAAGTATCTTTTAAACCTTGGATTTTGGGTGGCAAGTTGGGATTGATGATTTCTAAGTCTTCAATGGTAGAATTGCCTTCATAAATTAGAGCGTTGAGAAAGCTAATCAGAATGTCTTTGCTTTCCGTAGAACCAAATATCTTTTTAAAGGCGTAGTCGGTTTTGGGGTTGATAAATTTCATCGTTTTAGTTAAACCGGAGTTTTTTCAATAGATTCTAGCACTGCCTGTGTCTTTTGCAGTTCGGCTTGCAGCGCGTCGAGTTCGTCTTGGGTTTCCAGCGCTGTCTGCATCCAAGCTTGGGATTGAGATGCTAAAGCTTGGTATCGATTTCTATCTTGCTCAAGTTGCCACATTTGGCTTTGCTTTTGTGTTTCCGATTGCCAAAGTTGCTCAACGCAGGTTAAAAGTAGATTGAGTTGGCGCTGAGTCCATCGAGATACCTCTATTTGAGATAAGTATTGACGCAAATAATACCGTTCTTTTGGGAATTTTGCCTGGTCAATAAGGAACGCAGAGTGGGAATCAGAGAGATAGAGGGGATAGGGATAGTAAGCAATCTCTTTACCAGTGGCGATCGCAGCCGCTAAAATATGCCAATTTAAGGCTAGCAAATCCCTTACCTCGGAATATCGGAACTCTCGCAGCAACTCCATCGCAAATAAAGCGCACAAATCCTGGGTTTGATTAAATTCTAGTAGCTTGAGTAAAGAGCCGTCATTCGAGTTGATAACTTCCAAATCTTTGTCCAGCGTCATGTCTGGACATACGACAGCTACAGCATCAGATTCACAAGCCGCCGTAACAAATTTTTCTACCATCAGAGGCAGTGCGATGCGATCGCCCGCAAACTGCAAGAAATATTCTCCAGTCGCCAGCTCTAGCAACCGATTATAAGCCACTCCCAAACTTTTATTAACATCGGACTCGACAAACTGATAGGTGGGAAACTGCTCCTTAGCCAGAGCGATCGCCTCTGGTATAGATTCGCCGATCGGTGTTTCGTACAAAACGATAACTTCTAAATTTTGATAAGTTTGTCCTGCAAGGCTTTCCAGGCAATCCAAAACTTTTATCGTATCAGGAAAACAAGTCACGCCTATGGTTGCGCGGGGATTTTGGGGGTCTTTGGGTGCTGATTTGATAAATGCTTCGCTCATATATTCAAGTTTTTGGTTAAGTAGTTTTTGATTCACTTGTGACAAGAAAACGCGCTCGGGGACGATCGGCGTTTCAGGACAACCTGAAATAGCTTCACTGATGGTGCCGGCGAGAGAGTGTACGTCTCCTGGCTCAAACCAGCGCACCCCATCGGTTCTTGAAATTAAATTTAAGGTTTCTTGAAATCCTCCCGTATCTGAAACCACTAAACTAACGGCTAACTGTCCCATCTCTAAAGCGGTATTGGGAAAGTTTTCTTGCAAGCTGCAAAGACAGACAATGGGTGTCGGTGACTGGCTGACTAAATTAATTGCTTCTAGGCTGGATAAATCCGGCAAAATATGGTAATAAAATTTACCCTTTAAAGCGCCATCAATATACTGCTGACTATCCAACCCTTCAAGCACAGTTGACTCTAATTTGATGATTTTACCAAGAAACAGAATGTAAATTTTCTCGGCTATATCCGGGTTAAGCAACTGAAGGGCCTCTACAAACGTACAGAGTCCTTTTCTCTCCTCTAACCGCCCAAAAAATACCAGCGGTATCTGTTTCCTATCAAGTTGAGTAGTCAGAATATCGGATATTTTTAATCCTTCGGATGGCGAAGCATTCGGACACAAAACATGGGTTTTTAACGGTAAATTATTGCCCGAATGCTTCGTCCCTACATCCGCTGATAAGTTGAGGATAGGAATAAAATAAGGTAAATGAACAGCATGAGCAGTTTTCCAGCCATAACTTTCTACTTTAGACTTTAAAAAGTAGGAGGGAAAGCAACTTAAATCGGCACTGTCATAAGAATATTGTTCGTAGTGATAAGCCTGCCAAAACCATTTAGGATAATCTACTGTATATCTGCTATTAGCTTCTCGCAACCACTCAAAACCACCGTGATCTGTAACACCAATGAGGCAACTATTACCTATTACACCTGATTTTTTGGCTTGAATCGTGCGATAACCCAATCCCCAAATTGCGGGAAATTCAACATAAACAACTGCTTCGGGGAAAGTAGCAACAATTGCTTGAGTAAAGAACAAACAGCAGAAACTTTCGCCATCAAAGCATTGACTGATAGAGTCTTCTTGGCATTTCGATAAAATTCCTTGGTGGATAGGTTGAAGATTTAGGACTTTTTCAACTTCGCCGGTAGAGAAGATGTGGTGGAGATTTGGTAGTTGCGATCTCCCTTGGAAGTTCTCATGACTGTGGCAAAGCAAGAGGATGACATACCAACCTTCTGCTGCTAATTTTTGGCTCAATGTGGTATAATAAGTGCCGATACCGCCATTTTTAGAAAATCCTTCAAATTCGTTGCTTGCTAGGATTGCAACTTTTTGATTTGAGGTATTAAAAGCCTCTAAGAATTGGGGCTGAAAACCTAATTCTGAATTATCAGGAGAGAGGATATGAGATACTAAATTTTGCGATTGCATTTCCATAAAGATACTAATTAAACAGATGTAGATGTAGGTTGGGTTGAGGTACGAAACCCAACTTCTCAATTTTCTGGTTTCGCTTTCCCCCCACATTAACCTACCCAACCTACTTATATTATGCTCTAGGGGATGGTGGATTGCGGCGCGGTTTAAGATTTATCTGTTTGCCATAATAATTTTATCACCGCGCCTAACCCACTCTACACGATTTTTACTTGTCCACTTCTCCCCCCATCCTAGATAATAATTTGGCCACCTCTGGAATCTCAAGAATATTTCCAAATTTCTCTCTCGCTTGAATGAGTTCGCGTTTAGCTTGTTCTAAATCTCCCCAATGAATAAAAGCCATGACTTTGGCAGCGGCAATATTTGGTCGCAATTCCTCTATGACAATTTCAATCGAGTATTCAAAAGCTCGCTCGATATCTTCGTAAGAAAAGATACTAAAGGGAGTATCCTGGTTTAGTAGTAAGGTGTCAATTGGTAGAGGGTTAATATATTGAAATACTGCGGCTTGGTAGAGATTACAATGGTGTTTGAAGTATGGCCTCAGTTTGTAAATTAATAGATGAATCCAAGCGGTGTAAAAGTGGGCAAAATCATTATAGTGTACCAGAGAAGTCATGGGGATTAGATGATGGTAAAAGTTTAGGAAAATGCTTTTCGTGAGTTCCCAGCTTTTCATGGCATCCACAAATAAATATTCTATAGGGCGTTGGTTCCAGCCAAGTTTCACCACATCTCCTGGGTAAACTGAGATCGAGTGACTCCAGGGACTAATTCTGCGAACAAACTCGTCCAGAAAACTATCTCCCTGTTTATATCTGCCTTCTAGGGAAGTTCCTTTGACACACCTATCCATATACGATGGTGCCCAAATGAATATATCGTAAGCATGAATGCGTTTGTCTTTGACAGTTACTTTAAGATTTTTTTCTAATCCCTTGGCTACAGAAATTGTTGCAGAACCAAGCCAGCAGCCCAAATCGATGATTTCGCCTTTACCATAATACTCATTTTGGGCATAATTTTCGAGAAAAACTTGCTCTTGAACAGAGGTCATCCCTAATAAGAAAGACGTTGATAAATCTTCATTAGACGAACGATTGCGACTGGGAGATGTTTGAAAAAATGCCGATTTCATGTAATCTAGTCGCTGGTTGAATAACCCTTGATTAACTTGCTCTAAAAATTCCCGTTGGGGAAGGGATGCGGTTTCAGGATAGGCGGCGATAGCGCTGGCAATTTCGCACGCGAGAGACTGGGAGTTTCCTGGTTCAAACCATCGTACACTATTTGAGCGGTCAATCATGTTTAATGTCTCCCGAAATCCCCCCGTGTCTGAAACCACCAAACTCACGGGTAACTGTCCCATTTCTAAAGAACTATTGGGAAAGTTTTCTTGGGGACTTGTCAGGCAAACGATGGCCGGTGCTAATTCATGGACTAGGGCAATAGCTTCTTGGCTAAATAAATCCGATAATATGGTATAATCAAATTTGCCTCCCAGTTCTTGCTGGATGTATTGCTGACTATCCTGGGGCTGAAGTTTTACAGAATGAAGCGGAACGTTTTTACCTAAAAATATGAGGTGAATTTGCTGGCTGATTTTCTTTCCTAATTGCTGAAGGGCATCAATGAAAGTCAGGAGCCCTTTTCTTTCTTCTAATCTGCAAAAAAAGACAATTGGTATCTGTTCCCGTTTGAGGTTAAGCGAAACTTTCGCTAACATGGGTCGATTTTTATCGAGGGGTGGGACAATATGGAAACAGTAGGGCAAATGAACCGCATGAGAGGTTTTCCAGCCATAACTTTTGACTTTTGCTTCCATGAAATAAGACAGGAAAAATGCTAAGTCTGCATTCTCAAAAGAATATTGCTCGTAACTATAAACATTTCTAAACCAATTTCCGCCCTCTATAATATATTTCTCATGGGCTTCATTTAACCACTCTTGGCCGCTGTGCATTGTTACGGCTGTGACGCAATTTTTTCCTAACAAACCTGAACGTTTTGCTTGAATTGTACGATATCCCAGTCCGCACAAATCTGGAAATTCTACATAAATTGGAGATTTGTTAAAGTGCGCGGCGATTGCTTGGATAAAAAAGAGAATTTTATAACTCTCTGATTCTACCCAGTCCCATTCCTTAAATTGAGATAAAATTGCTAGATGAACTGGCTGTAGTTCCAAAATTGGCTCGGCTTCAGAGGCGGAAAAAATATGGCGGATATGGGGGACTGTCGATTCTCCGTGAAATTGTTTTTGAGTTTGACATATAATTAAAATAATATATGCACCTTCTGCTGCTAATTTTTGGCTCAATGTGGCATAGTAAGTGCCAATTCCACCGTTTCGGAAAATGCCTTCATATTCAGGAGTGACGAGGATTGCTACGGGTTCTGTAGAGGCAAATAAATTTTCAATAAAGGGTTGCTGGAAGCGCACTGCAAAATGATTTGCAGAAATTTCATTTAGTAAAGTTAATTGATTCATTGCGTAAGTCTTTTTAAGTTGACACTAATGCCCCTACACCTAATCTTCCTATCTTTCTTCAATCTGTTTCTTCACCCAAGCGCGAAAGGCTTTCATTGTTTTATTTCTTCCCTCGATTTTACTTTGTTTTAAATACTGGGGAATCACCTCATTAAGCAATGGCAAGCCGGGAAAATGAGGACTTTCCGTAACCTGCACGTAACGCCCCGCTTGCAGCACGTTGATTTCTAATTTTGTCCCGTTAAACCGCCACCATTCTCCGACTCCTAATGCTTCATAATTATTCAACTGGGTGCGGGAGGAAATGTCAATCTCAATGGCTAAATCTGGGGGCGGTTCTACAGTTAAATCGATGCGTTTTTTACCCCGAACGGCTGCTTCGTTTTCGATATAGAAACAGCTATCGGCTTCTAAACCTTGTTGCATTGTTTCGCTTTTAAACGTAGTAGAAGCCAGATTTCTGAACTCAACGTCTAGTTCTTCCAGCAAAATTTCCACTAAGTTGCTAATAATAATTTTATCATCTTCATGTTCCGGTAATGGCACCATAATTTCTAAAACTCCCTGACTATAATTAATCCGCGACCCCCGTTTTTCACCAGACTCCTCTAACATTTCTTCGTACATTTGCCAACTGACATCGGTCATCAGGAGTTGCTGACCGGGGGGGACGATGATTTGTTTAAGTTGGACTTGCATAGTTTCCTCTCTTTTGTGTTAGGGATTCGCCCCTGAATTATCTGGGCCAGTCGAGTTTGGTGCTGCTGAGACTTCACTTTTTGCAATTCTACTGTTTTTTGATGCAGTTGAGCTTGAGACTGTTCTAACTCTGCCTGAGTGGCGTGCAGTTGCAGATCGGACTGTTGTAATTGAGCTTGGGTTTGCCGTAGTTGTTGTCGAGACTGCTCTAGTTCTGCCCGATCTTGCTGCTGCTGAGACTCTAGTTGCTTTACTTGCGATCGCGCCTGGTTGAGTTGTTGGCGATAAGCCTCTAACTCTGCCTCAGTTGTCTGCAATTTTTCCCCTTCCCGTTCAAGTTGCGATCGCACCTGGGAGTGTTCCTCTTTTAATGCTTCCAATTCTCTCGTTTTTTGATGCAATTTTTCGTGAGAATCTACCCAGTCAGCTTGATTTTTTTGGAGTTGTTGTCGATACTGTTCGAGTTGGGTCTGAGTGGTCTGCAATTGTTCCCGTTCCCGTTCAAGTTGCGATCGCGCCTGGGAGTGTTCTTCTTTTAGTGCTGACAATTCTCTCGTCTTTTGGTGCAGTTGCTCATTAAATTCTGTTAACTGAGTTTGCAGTTGAGTTTGAGACTGTTCGAGTTCTGCTTGCGTTTGGAACTGTTGGATTTTTAGTTCCTCTAATTCGTCTTGAGTTTGGGATTGTTGGATTTTTAGTTCCTCTAATTGGTCTTGAGTTTGGTGGAGTTGCTCGTTAGACTTTTTCAACTCAGCTTGAGTCTGAGTTAGTTCGTCTTGAAGTTGCTGTGCGGTTAGCATCCAACCTTGAGATTGGGGAGATAGAACCTGGTTATTTGTTGAGGACAACTGACTATTTTCTTCGAGTTTTTCCATAAGATTTTCTGGGGTGAGGGGTTCGACTTCGTAATCAAAGATGCCTAGACTTTTAACGCCTTCGGGTTTTTGACCGATGATGTAGCGCTCGTAGAATTCATCGTCTACTTCAAAGAGTTCTATTTTATCAGAGGTTGGGGATTCTCTGTAACATAAATGAGTCAATTTTTTTTCAGGAACGAGACTACAAATTGCAGCGACTCTTTCAACAGTTGTTAAGTTGGGTGGTGAACCGTGAAAAAGGCGTTTGTCATAGATCAGTGCTTGTCCTGCTTTCATGGGAATACTGGTGAGATACCTCTGTTGCATCAGCGAGAGAATATCTTGACTGTAAGGAAAGCCATTAAAGACAAAAATCGGTCTAGGTTTTGAGTTAAGCTGATGGCTTTTTCTGATGACTTGAAGACAGCCGTTTTGCTCGTTGACATCAATAAGAGGACACCATACTCCAAAAGAATCTAAATAGTTTTCGTTTACTAAAGATGGGTCTTGATGGAGAAGCATTATACTAGAGAATAGGTTAGCTTTTTTCCGAGCAAAATTACAGTTACTTATTCTATGTTTTGGAAGTAAAATTGCCAATTTTGGAGCAAATAGCCTTTTTATTTCTTCACTAATTAGCTGGCGGTATGACACCTCTGATGTCTTCATACTAAAACACATAGGGGCATCTGCCAAATCATTAGGAATAGAAGAGTTTTTGTCAAAATTGAGCAAACTTTGTACTTCATTTTCATTGAGGAGATTAATTATTATGTATCCATTCTCTTCAAGCTCTTGATGGATTCGCTGATTTGGGTTCATTTGAGCAATTTCAATCATTACATTTAGTTTTTCTGAAAAATTAGGTTGAATTTCAATTTCAACATGAAACTTTGTGTGTTCGGAACAAAGTTTTTCTATATCTACTGAACTCATTTGAGAATTTCCTTTGCAAAAATACTTATTTTGAGCATAATTGTCTAGAAAGATTTGCTGTTGTTTTTCCCACCCCTGCGATCGCCCTGACCCGCAAACCCCCAAACCGTTGAGCGAGCGATGGAAAACACCGCCCTAATCACAAAAGAGAGATACCAGATTTTCAAGTCGGCATAATGTCGTCGAGGATCAGTTGTAAATTTGGAAACAGGTCAGAAGAAATCGTATCTCCCAAACGATATTGTTCCTGTTGGTACACACCATTAACTAACTGGCAGACTGTGAAAGTCGGTTGCTTGGGATTGCCGATAAATTGGAAACCACCCAAACCCCGAAAGTCCACAATCCAATATTCAGGGATATTCAAAAAAGCGTATTCCTCCACTTTTCTGGCATAATCATCTTGCCAATTGGTGCTGACGACTTCAGCAACAAGCTTAATGGTACTACCGTTACAAATCACTGGTTCTTTTTGCCAAAGTGGTTCTTGAGTTAGTTCTGCTTTATCTAAAACAGCTACGTCAGGACGCAGCGCTGTGGCTTCAGCATATAGTGGTTTTATCAGACAATTTTTTGGAACTAACCAGTTGAAATTATCCTGAAAAATTTCGACATATATTCTACCTGCAATACTCCCAGCAACCGCTTCGTGAGGGCCCGTAGGTTCCATGTCTCTGAGTTCTCCGTCAATTAGTTCATAGCGTGTATTATCCCCATATTGGGCGATAAACTCTTCAAAGCTAAGTAGTTTGGCTGGGGTGTAGGTCATAGGTCGTGTTTTAACGGGATGTAACTTAATTGTAAGTTGAGTTAAAATCGGCTATCTGGCAAAAAAACAAAGGTATGGCACTGTTCACTCTCGTTAATCTCTTGTATAATCTCGCTTCCCAACACCCCGATCGCATTGCCTACACTTTCCTAGAAGATGGGCAAAAACCTAGCACCAGTCGTAAGGATTCAGGTCACTGAACTCCTTGCTGGGCAAAGACTTTAGATATGGAGCTTGATACTAAATCAATCTCTATTCTCAATAAACCACGAAAAACTGTCACTTCTCCTCGTTTATTGACAATTAACCACGAAAGACAAAAACCCTTATTTTGCCCTAAAACCCTTGCCAGACAAGCGTTGGAGCCGCAAGTTTTTAGACCTGAATCCTTACCACCAGTCTAACCTATCGCTCCTTGGACGAAAAAGCTAGGCCGATTCTCGTTCCGAGACGCTACGCGCTCGCTGCTTATTGGCAATCTCGGTTATCTTGAGGGGAAAGAGTCTTGCTGGTTTATCTCCAAGGGTTAGAGTTTACTGACGCTCCCGATCGCACAACTTGTCCGTCCCATCCCGGAAATACCCGTTCTCGTGCAAAACTGGTAGTGTAGTTAGAGGCTAAGTTGGCGGAGCTGTTAATCTTAACATTGTATAAAAAACTATGCCATATTTACTACAGCAACTTTTAGAAATCAGCGCGGGGCAATATCCAGACAAAGAAGCTGTCATCTACAAAGATAACGCTATGACGTACCGGGAGCTGGACGCAGTTTCCAACCAGTTAGCTTGGGTTCTGAGAGAGGCTGGTATTGAGAAAGGCGATCGCGTCGGCATTTGCCTCAACAAATCCATTGAAGAAATCGTAGCGATTTACGGCATTCTTAAAGCTGGTGCTGTCTATGTTCCCATCGATCCATCATCTCCCGCTCAGCGAGTAGCCTTTTTTATTGAAGATTGCGGGATTAAGGCTTTAGTCACTACGAAAAAAATCATTGCAAAACTCTATCCATTTTCAGATAAAGTTTCTGAGTCGCTCCAGGGCGTGATTCTTGTTGATGAAGATTTGCCAGAGGAAAAGGGTCTTATCTCAACGAAAACAGTAACGTGGCAGCAAGTTTTGCGATCACCTACAAAATCATTGCCATCAACTCACTCGATCGATTGCGATTTAGCTCATATTATGTACACTTCGGGTTCGACGGGTAACCCTAAAGGTGTCATGGTTACTCATCGTTCTATTCTTAATTTTGCGAGTTGTTTCTACAACTGTCTTGAAGTGCAACCCGGCGACCGCATTTCTCATCAACTGCCGATTTATTTTGCTGCTTCAGTTGTCGATATCTTCACTTCTATTCAAGCTGGAGCAACGATTGTTGTTGTGCCTCCAGAACTCTCGGTTTTTCCTGTTGAACTAGCCAATTTTATTGAACCACAGCAAATTAATATCTGGTTTTCAGTTCCTTCTCTGCTAATCCAACTGATTCTGCGGGGGAATTTGCAGCAGCATCGCTTTCAGCATTTGAGAAAGATTTTGTTTGCAGGTGAAGTATTCCCCGTTCAGTACCTGCGTCAACTTATCCAAATGCTGCCTCATGTTGAATATTGCAACATTTATGGTTCTGCGGAAACAGGTGCCCGCACGTACTATCAATTCAAAACCATTCCTCCTGAGTTAGATTCAATTCCAATTGGTCAAGCTTGTGCTAATACTGAACTATTTGTCGTGAATGATGAGCATCAAATTGCTGAACCAGGGGAAGTTGGAGAACTTTACGCACGAGGTTCCTCGCTGATGAAGGGATATTGGGGAACGATCGAGAAAACTAAGGAGGTTCTCGTACCCTACACGTTGTATCCGCACATTGGCGAGGAAACGGTGTTCCGGACTGGCGATTTGGTAAAACAAGATGTTGAGGGCAATTATATCTATATTGGTCGTCGCGATCGCCTGATTAAAAGTCGAGGATATCGGATTGAACTGGAGGAGATTGAGAAGGCGATTCAACAGCATCCTGAGATTGAAGAGGTAGCTGTTATTGCAATTCCTGATGAGGAAATTGGCAACCGACTCAAGGCTTTGGCTGTACTAAAGAGTGGAAGTGGTTTAGAGCAGAGTGTCTTGCAATCTTTTTGCGTCCAGACTATTCCTAAGTATATGGTTCCTGAAAGTATTGAGTTTCGTTCTCAGCTACCTAAAACTTCTACCGGAAAGGTCGATCGGATGGCGCTGTGTCAAGAATAGCTTGCGGTGATGGGAATCAGTAATCCTCAGTAAGGAGCAACAGGATGTCAGCGAAAAACTATACAGAAACAGAGATAGAACAGCTACTCAAAGATTACATTATCCAGAGGTTTATGTATGGAGCGAAAGCTGTTTTAGAAGATGACTGGCTGCTGATTGAAGAAGGGATTATCAACTCTTTAGGAATTATTACGTTAATTAGTTTTATTGGAGAGCAGTTGGGTATTTCTATCGCGTCTGAAGAAATAGTTTTGGATAATTTTAAAGATGTTAATTCTGTTAAATCTCTAGTTATCTCTAAAATTAAAGCATCAACTCAACCAGCGATTATTCAAGAAGGTACAGAAAGAAAGTTATTGTCAGTCGTTCCAGTTAAACCCAATGGATATAAGCGACCTTTCTTTTACATACACGGAATGCCAGGTTATAACCCAGAAGTCAACTTGGCTCTGGCACAGCACATCGATCCTAATCGCCCTTTCTATGGAATACAAGCAATGGGGGTAAATGAAGGAAGAGAGCCTCATACTAGCCTAGAGAAGATAACGACTTTCTATATTCAAGAAATCCAGACCATCCAGCCCGAAGGTCCCTATCTTTTAGGAGGTGTCTGCGCTGGTGGCAATATTGCCTTTGAAATGGCTCAACAATTGAAGAAGTGTGGTCAGCAAGTCTTGCTAGTGGTTATGGTAGATAGCCCAAATCCATTCATCACTGTAGAAGAGAAAACAAATTTACCAAACTGGTATCCAAAACCGCATTTGAGAGAAAAGCTATTAAACAAAGGTTTGAATATTAACCAATTTGAGAGTATTTTTAGAGTTTGGGAGGCTAATGTCCAGGTTATCGCCAACCACGTACCACAGGTATATGCGGATCGGATCGTTTACTTTGCGGCTATGGAAAAGGTTATGGAAAAACATCGCTTCGAGCCGATGCAACCCAATGGTTGGA
This sequence comes from Microcoleus sp. B5-D4, assembly GCF_036705145.1. Classification (NCBI taxonomy): domain Bacteria; kingdom Bacillati; phylum Cyanobacteriota; class Cyanophyceae; order Oscillatoriales; family Microcoleaceae; genus Microcoleus; species Microcoleus sp. B5-D4. The sequence goes on from NZ_JAUBTV010000102.1 coordinate 13,504, forward strand.
ATAGTTTTGTAGTAGGTGGAATTGAACTTCACGAAGTTCCAGGCAGTCACCTTACTATGCATTTTGAACCTCACGTACAGGTTTTAGCAGAAAAACTAAGTGCTTGCCTAGACCAAGCAGATCGGGAGTTAGATAGAAGAAATGATGAGACAACTAAATGCCCATTATCCTCCAAGAATCCATACTCAAATGCTCAGAGCAGGACTGTAGCGACGCTAACCCTTGTCGAGCTTTTGCAAAATCGAGCCTCCCGGCAACCCGCTCAAATAGCTTACACCTTCTTAGAAGATGGGGAGAAGGAGAGCGCCAGTTTAACTTATCGCCAGTTGGACGAGAAAGCCAGGGCGATCGCTGCTTATTTGCAGTCTCGGTTGTCTCCAGGGGAAAGAGTCTTGCTGGTTTATCCCCAAGGGTGGGAGTCCATCGCCGCCTTTTTCGGTTGCCTTTACGCCGGAGTTGTTGCTATTCCCGCACCGGCACCGGAAGCCTCGCGGATGAAACGAACTCTACCGAGACTGGAAGCGATCGCATCGGATGCGGGAGCCTCGTTAATCTTAACCACCGCCAGCTTGCTAGCCATCCGTGACGGCAACCATTTAACATTTAAGGCAAGAAGCTTTGTCAGCCGACTCAACGGCAGGGCTTCACTCCTACTCAACTACTACTTGGCAGAGGGAGAAATCGCCCAAAAAACACCCCAACTCGCCACAATTCCTTGGACAGCCACCGAGAAAATTCCCGTCCACCTCGCCACCCAATGGCGATCGCCGGAAATTAGTGGCGACACCAATAGCAGCGACAACTTAGAGCTAGATGAAGTAATCAGTAGCATTCGTAATGCTGCAGCCGCATCTTTTGAGCTACCTGTTCGTTTAGTAGCAGGTGGAATTGAACTTCATGAAGTTCTAGGCACTCACCTTACTATTCTACTTTGAACCCTACGTCCGAGTATTAGCAGAGAAATTGAATGCTTGTTTAGAGGAAGTTGATGGTGTACTACTTCCTGAGCGAAGATAAGCGATCGCCTACGGCAGGCAGTTACGCGATCGCTGTTGGCGATTTCGTGACAGGTGGAGAGCGATCGCACTTCCGGCAATTGCAGAAGAGAGACGAACGCCCTATCATTCTTAAACGCTTGCCTTGTGCGAGCGCTTCTCTATTTTGCAGCAGTTCAGAACGATCGATAATGGGCGATCGCCACTTATTTACAGTCTCAGCTTTCGGTTGGGGAAAGAGTCTTGCTGGTGTATCCTCAAGGGTTAGAAGCGATCGCAGCTTTTTTTGGTTGCCTGTATGCTGGAGTAGTTGCCATTCCCGCACCTGCACCGGAAGCAGCACGGATGAAACGAGTTTTGCCGAGACTCGAAGCGATCGCATATAATTTTAAGAGTTAGCTGAGTACACTCACTCATAACCTCTGCGTGGATATTCAACTACTTAATTTGAAAGGAGAAAAAACAATGAGCAAAGAACAATGCAGCAAGTCTGGATTCAACACCTTACTACGCCCAGACACGACAACAACCGACCCCAAAGAAGGTGTGCTGGCAACAACGCGCACTTGTAATGGGGTAGTAATCAACAACTGGGATAAAGAGGGTATCACAAATGTAACGCTTAGACATAGGTATCGGAATGATCCTAATCAAGAACAGAGCAGAACCTGGCCATCTCTCGGCTTTGGAGGAATAAGCTTAACAGATCTTGATATAATCTATTACACAGGCGTTGGCACTGGCTATGACTACTGGTGGATACAGTTTACTGATTCAACCGGGCAAGTGTGGACTTGCAAAGATAACTTTTATTGTTATCTGACTGCGGATGATGATGGTACTAAAGTTTTGTTTGCGCTAAACGGTGCTGCCGAGCAGATGGATATTACAATGAGTTCTGGTGGTTGTTACGTTTCGGTATACAAACAACCTTCTTGAAGATATTGAGCAAGACTTTCAAATCAAGTTTTTTTGGCGTTGCTGATTAGCAGTATGAATTGTCAAGTACGCAGATTGTCAAAAGTAGTTACTGTAAGTATCTGAAATTTTGGATAAATATTTTTCATACCTTAATCCAGCAACGCCAATTTTTGAGTATAACCTCCAGATTCTAGCCAGTCATGTGCCACAGATATACTCAGGACAGGTTGTTTACTTTGCGGATCAGGAGAAGAGTAAAGATTCTTTCATTTCCAAGCTATGGCAACCTGATGCTTGGAATCGTTGGGTTATCAACGGAGTTGAAGTTTATGAGATTCCGGGAGATCACTTATCGATGACTAAAGAGCCTAATGTTCATGTTTTAGCAGAAAAATTAAGCACCTGTTTAGATCGAGCAGAATGTGAAGAGAAGAAAATAGAGATTAATGGAGAGCAGCTTAGTTCTAAGCTTAGTATGAATCAGGAACTTGAAGAGAAAGGATATACAGTAATTAATCTTCTTAATGAGGATGAAGTACAAAATCTTTTTGATTTATACATGATAAATTCTCTTTCAAATGATTCATTAGGGTATTATTCATTTACTAATTCCAGTTCAGACTTGTCACATCGTCAATTATTAATTCAAGAAATTAAGACAATATTTGAACCAAAGCTAATAAAATTATTTCCTAACTACACAATGATAGCCTCTCTCTTTGTAAGTAAAAAGCCAGGATCATCAAGTAGTGAAATGCTTTTACACCAAGATCCATCTGTAGTAGACGAAACATATCTAAAATCATTTCAAATCTGGTGTCCTTTAATTGATGTTGATGAAAACAATGGTTGTCTTCAAGTTATTAATAAAAGCCATGTATTGACTTCAAAGCCAAGACATCAATTTGCTTTTAATATTTTCCCTTACAGTAAAGACATATTATCATGCATGAAACATCGTTATCTTACTAGCGCACCAATGAGAGCAGGACAAGCACTAATTTTTTATGATAGACGGCTTTTTCACGGTTCTTATCCTAATTTATCGGATGCTGAAAGAGTAGCGATCGTTTGTATTTTGGCTCCTAAAAATAAACCAATACATTTCTGCTATTTAGATTCCCCTGAATGTAAGAAAATGGAAATTTTTGCAATAGATGATAGCTTTTATGACAGCTATATTCCAGGCGAAAAACTAAAAGGTGTTGAAAGTCTAAGTATCATTGATTATGAAGTTGATTCATTAACGGTAGAACAACTTATAGAGTTCATGAATGCTCCAAAGCTCAATAAAAATGAAGAAGCTGGAATTAAAGATAAGTTTTTCTCACTTTTCAACTTACTTCGGGGTAACGATTGGTGGTTCTACAAAATTCCCCCATTACTCGCCATTGCCTACGCTGAAATCCTCATCCAAGATGCACCACCTCAACAATCTATCATTACACTAATGGCTCTTTTAGTTTCAATGTTTTTCGTTGCAGCTTACGGTCATGTGGTTAATGACATCTTTGATATTGAGGTAGATTTAAAAGCTGGCAAACAGAACAGAATGGCTCCTCTTTCGAGAGGGCAACGTATTTTATTAAGTCTCGGTTTAGCCATTGCAGGTGCAGTCCCGTGGTTGTTTATTGGCTTTAACTCAGCTTCAGCAATTTTGCTTGCTTCTATCTATACATTGCTAACAATCTACCCCGCTCCACCGCTCCGCCTCAAAGAACGATATATCTGGGGCGCAGTTGCCGACGCTGCTACCGTACACGCAATTCCCACATTGCTCATCGCTACAGTATTTTCTAGTTTAATGGCAACTCCTCAATCGGGAAACTATTCTCTAGCAATCATTGCTACAGCTTGGGCATTTGGGGTTGGAGTTAGAGGTATTCTGTTGCATCAAATTTGGGATCGAGAAAATGATTTGAAATCGGGTGTAAAGACATTGGCTACAAAGTTTGGTGTGGCATCACTCCGAATTTGGATTAATTACATTGTGTTTCCACTCGAAGCTATTCTTTCCGGTAGACTCGTTCTCTTGATTTCCCAATCTGTGCCTTTGCTTCTTGTCCCCTTCACTGTTTATCTTTTGCTACTATTTTTCAGCACCGCATATGACAACTTCGATCCTTCTCCATCTGAAAAATCCTATGTTGTACTCCACGATTTCTATGAAGTTTGGTTGCCTCTGGGCTTATTAACATTACTATCTTTTCGACAACCTGTGTTTTTGATTATACTCGTCCTACACACAATTTTATTTTACTCCGCTATTAAACAACGACTACTTGTATTAGCTCGATCGCTAGTTTTGAAATTGGAAAAAATTATAAATTTAAATGCTTCTACCCCAGAAAATTTAGAAACGAATACAGATCAATTTCCAAAAAATCAAGCTCAAAATACACAAAAAACATTTCTAGAATTACCATCTAGTGAATTAGAAATTAGTATAGTAAAAGCTATAGATTTTTTAAAAGAGAATCAACTAGAAGATGGCGAGTTAGCAACCTATGAAGACTCATATAATTTTGATAGTTCTCCCTTTATTACGTCATTAATTTTATATTCATTAAGTTTTTTAGCTCATGAAAACTATGAAAATAAAGGCAAAACTATAATAGATAAGGGAGTAAAATTCTTAGTTCAGGAAATGGAATTGAGAGGACTGTGGAGATACTGGTCTTCAAAAAACGACAGACATACAATGATTCCTCCAGATTTAGATGATATCTGTTGTATATCATATATTTTGAAAATAAATAACATACCCGTGCCTAACAACACAGATATTATTCTCGATAACAGAAACAAAGAGGGAATTTTTTATACTTGGATTTTGCCTCGGTCAATCAGAAGTATAACTCTAAATTTCATAACATTCGGTAAGGCTCTATCCCATTCAAAGAAGCTTTGGCAGCTAACAGAGAAGGATGATATATGTTGTGTTGTCAATGCAAATGTTTTATTGTATTTAGGTGAAACTCCGCAAACTCAGAAATCACTCGAATATCTAATCGATGTCGTTCGGGCAGGGAATGAAGAAGAATGCAGTGCATTTTATAGTAATAAACTGAGTTTTTATTATATGCTTTCAAGAGCATACTTCAATGGGGTGACATCGCTAGGTGTAGTCAAAATTCCAATTGTCACCAAAATTTTGAACTTACAACAAACTGATGGATCCTTTGGTGACGAACTATTGACTGCCTTGGCAATCTGTACGCTACTTAACTTTAATCATGTAGTCCCTAGCTTAGAGAAAGCTATCAAGTTCCTGCTCGACACTCAACAATTTGATGGTTCGTGGCAGAGACTTCCTATGTATGGCGGTAAGCTTGATAAACACTTTTTTGGTTCGGCAGCATTAACTACAGGTTTTTGTGTAGAAGCGTTAGTTCGTTATCGTTTGCAGGATATTTTTGGATATCGTCAACAAGAAGAAGTGAAGATACAAGAAGTACAAGCACAATTAAGAGCAGATTTAGAGATGCAACTGCAACAGACTAAGCAAGAATTAACACAATCCCAGTCTCAGCTACACACCTCCCAAACTGAATTAACACAATTCCAGTCTCAACTGAAGGCTACACAAACTGAATTAGTACAATCTCAGTCTCAACTACACACTTCCCAAACTGAATTGACACACTCCCAGTCTGAATTACAGATATCCCAAAGAGAATTAGCACAACTCAAATCTTATCTCCAACAAACTCAGGGAGTAGAAGGATTAATAAGCTATTATCACTTTTACATCGCTTCTAACCCTGACGACATCCAACTTTACCATCAGGCATTAGAGGTTAAGCCAGATGACGCTCAAACTCATTTGCAGTTAGGCAATGCCTTAGTTAGGCAAAATCGCTTCTCGGAGGCGATCGCTACTTACAAAACCGCGCTCCAATTTCACCCAAACAACTTTGAGATACACTTAGAGCTAGGAAAGGTTTTAGAAAAAGAGCAGAAATGGGAACAGGCGATCGCTGCTTACCGACGTGCGATCGAGTTGAATCCAGATGACGGGCGATCGCACAAACACTTAGGGGATATTTTAGCAGAATGCGGTCAAATTAACGAAGCAAGTGTCTCTTACCGTCGTGCTTTACAGCTTCAACCGAGAATTTTCTGAATTTAACTAAACTACAATATGAAAGACCGAAAAGAGCAATTAATTTCTCACTCTAAAGCATAAATAGTTGTGAGGGTATCTAATTCTTTTCCCCATATTCCTGGGGGATTGGCAATCCCATAATTCCCCATTCTCCACATTTTTTCCAGCCCTCTAGGTTAAATTCTTCCTGCTGGTCTAGTTCGACAAGATTTTCTATCAATAAATTTTTGGCAAACTGAATTACGCTTTCCTTAATTTCAACCTGTTCTTGAGCCCATGAAAAATCCACTGACTACCTTCCTCTGTTAGATGACTTGTTTGTTCCACATTCAGCAGGTTTACCGATCGAGTCTAACGTATTTTGTCTGAGCGATCGCACCGACAAATTAACCAGCGCGATCCTCTGATGGGTTAACGATCGTCGGCAACACCTACGCGATGCTCTTGTCTTTACCCCTGTCCCATAAATTAATATTGAGGCCTCAGACTTAATCGCAGCCTGCCTCCGATTGACCGTCGCCTCCTTCAGCTCCTTTTTCACCAGAGCTTGCTTGTACTGGATGACGAGAGCGATCGCACGCTTGTGTGTCCAACTGAAAAAACTGAGAAACTAAAGCCCAACAAGCACTTTTTGAGGCAATTCCTCGGTATCGGCTCAATAAGTAGGGGTAGCAGTTATTCTGGTTGCCAAGACAAGCCCAAGGGATAAAGAGAAGATTTTTCGCGAATAATAGTGGAGAGAGAGGGAATGATTCCAAGTTGAGAAATTCGGTCACGGACATAATCGAAAAAACTGATTCCCAACAGACGAGTAGTAGCAACAAGAGACATAAAAGTATCCCATGCCTGAGTACCCTCAATCGTCCCAGTTGCATAGCTAATATTACGTCGCTGCACCATAGTTCTGGCAGCTAACTCAGCCGGATTATTGTGTAGAGGTAATTCAGGATGCTCTAAAACTCTCAGCAACTCCGATACTTGTGTCGCAGTTAATTGTTTGCGTTCATCCAATAATTCATAACCGCTTGGAGTTTCAAAAAGCAGCCGAAATTTAGACTTTAAAAGCATTACAGCTTCTGGACTGGGAGCATCTTTGTAAGCTAATAATTCCCGATAATAATCCCAAAAATCTTCGATAAATTTCCCTAAAATTACTTGATGGCAAGGAAATACCGGGCTTAACTTCTTGTAATGTCTTCCCTCATGCACCCAACATAATGCTCGATCGGCAGTGATTAACTTGAATTGGGGAGCATCATCGCAACAAAGAGTTTGTACGACTGGGCAATCTGTTTGCTGATGATAGAAAGCAATAGCTGCTGCTTCCCTAATCCGGGTAACTTGTTGATCACCCAGTTTGGGTAGATACTTATTGAGTAGGTGATTAAACTGTGACTCACTCAACACCGTTTCTTGAGGTAATAGCTTGAGAGCCTTCTGCCATTTAGTCGGGATTTTGAAGTCCTGAATTAGTGAGAATGTGAGTGGATTCAACATGAATTCTAGTTCTCGTCCGGGCTGTAATCCTTTCAGGACAGTCAATCTGTCTTTATTCGCTGTTGTAAAGTAGACTGTATATAAAGGGTTGCAGATGATATTGGTGGTATGGTTGACTCCACCTACACGCGCGCCAGTTTGGTCGAAGTGTTGCCAAGGACTACTCGCTAGCCCTGAATCATAAACTTCTTTTTTCTCGGTTTCAAAAAGGAAGTGGTTTTTGATTAACAGGTTGGATAAATAACCTGCTGAAATGGAAATACCTAAATCGGCTAAAAAATCTAGTAGTTTGCCTTGCGTCATATTGCCACTTAGCGTACAAACTGATGATTAAGGCTTTGATTCCTGGCCCAAATTCTCCTTCGTAGCCTAATGGTAATTCTGCTACATAAGTTTTTCGGAGTGAGGGTGAGTAATATTTCTGTTTCCTGAATAATATGTTGTCGGTTGCCAAGCTAATATCTTGGATGATTACTTGTTCGTATCCTTTAAATTCTGCATCTGCTGGCAGTTGGTCTGTGGGATATTCTAGTATTTCTTCTCGATCTATTTTAATTGTGGCGTTCTTACTGCCTTTTTTGTGCTTTTTTGGCGTTTTTCGTTCTTTTTCTGAGGAGTGTTGGTTTTTGAATCCTTTGGACTTGGCTTTGATGTCTGGTTTTCCTTGTTCTCCCTTCAATCGGTTGTTTTCATCTTTCAACCGTTGATTCTCTGACTCCAAGTCTTTGACTTTTAATTGTAATTGCTCTATTAGGTTCAGTAATATCTCTACTGTCTGACGCATTGATTCGTCTGCAATTCCTTTTGGGTCAATGGTTTGCAGTAAATCTGAGGATGACTTGTCTTGTGAAATAGTCTTTTGCGTCATGTGTCCTATTTTATGACACTTTGTGTACTCTGCTTACTTTTTTTTCTCTGCTACCCCTACTTATTGAGCCGATACATTCCTCGGCTGTTGGGAATGGGATTGAATGCAGAGCAAGTGGCAGAAGCCCTTGTCAAGCTCGATCGGACAATAACAGTTTAGCCGATTGCAAAGCGCGGGCCCGACAACAGCAATTTATGCAACTGTCAAGGCTGACATAACGGCTGCTGTGTTGCCAATTTTCTCATACTCCTTATTTGATTTTTTATTCAATTTAGATAACGGCTACTGTGTTGCCAATTTTTTCGCACTTGCTTAAATTGATTTTTTATTCAACTTAGGTATCGTAACTTGATTATTAAATCAATTCACTTTTTGTTAAAAGGGCTAAAAAATTAGCTAATTGTTGCGTCAGCTAAAATCAGGGATTTGCAGTATAAAGTCAGGGGTTTGCAGTATAAAGTCAGGCAAGTGCAGGTAAAGTGCAGGGGCTGCACTTTACCTGTATTTACCTGAAAATATCCTGCAAACGCCTGAATTTTTAAGTCAAATTACTGCCTTTTTGTGCTGTTCGTGCCATAACCTGTTGGGACTGGTTATGGCTGTTCTCTCTCGGTAGCAAGCAATGTTTTTGTGATCACAAACCATGACTAATGTGTGCAGAGATAAAAATAATGCACCCTCATGAATGCGGTAATCCTAAGTGCAAGGCGATCGCACTCTTGCTAGCTGTCGGACGAACGATAATCACAGCGAGCATCGACTTGATAGAGTCAATGGTGAGCCAGTGGTAGCGACTTGCAGGCTGATTCGGATAGTGCGAGTAAGGGCAGCGGAGTCGAGTCGCGAGTTGTAGTTTTTAAAGTCAAAATAATTCAAATCACCACAAAGGTTTGGCTTTGAATCGATCGCCGTGCAGCTATCGCCACAACTACCTAAAAACTAGGGGTGGAGTGTCAAGGGGCTTAATTTTACCCGCTCTTCAACTGTGCCTCCCAATCAATACCACTGATGCGATGTTAGCCCAGTGTGTCACAAGACTTAATTTTTACCCGCTCTTCAACTGTCCCGATTGCTCATACTATTGTGGCGACTTTTCTGGCAACACTGGCATCAATTGCCCCGTCACACCTGGGTAGCATGGGTCGCGATCGCTTCCCTGAGTTCTCAAGTTAACCCATCATGCTGGTTCAAGGTTATGTAATGCCGCGTGAAAACTCATATTGCTACGGTCTAAAACTTAGAGGCGCGTGGCTCACGCGCTCTCTCTGAAATCAAGTACAACCGTAGCAACGCCCCCACAATTGTCACGGTCTTCTCATTGCCTAGTTTAACAAGTTTCCCCGCTTTTCCTTTGACTACAAATTTTACTGGCTTGCCGAAGTAACGATTAGAGTATTCTGGCAGCCAAAAAATATTGAGGCACTTCGCTTTTTTATAAGTAGTTAAACAAAATTAATTACATAAATAACTAATATGATATAATAAGAATATTAAGTATATTTAAAGAGGT